>CAYTUT010000049.1:0-10568 GCA_964441295.1 uncultured Christensenellaceae bacterium
CCGATTGTATACATTTTAGATTCGGTCGTTCTGCCAATAGTTATTGGTTTATTCGTTAATTTCATTAGTTCAAAAATCGGCAAAAGAAAAAAGAAAGAACACGATATTCATTTTGAAGCGATTGTGAAGGATGGTAACAAATTCAAAAGCATCAAATTTGACGGTGATGCTGAAACCTTTGAAAAAAAGTTTGCAAATGTAGATGTCGCAAAATGGAGTAAAAAATAATGCTGCAACACTTTTATAAAAAAGCACTTGATGGAGAAATCAATATTGCGATTTGTCGTGACATAAATAGTTTTGTCAAACAAGTGAACGAAAAAGACTTTAGAGACCTCAATTCGAAATACAAGGCAATAGTCGAACGGCTTGATATAATTAAGTCAGAGGCAAAGAAGAAAGGGCTGGACGAGGAATTAGCAAACGCAGTATTTGTATTGAAATGCGTAGTTGATTTATTTTACAGTTACTCGGAGTATGTAAAAAAGATTGAATTGGATAAGTATAGAGAGTCTTGGAATGACTTGCAGGATTGCATTGACAGCTTGGGTGTGTTTGAGAAGTTTTGTGAATCGCCTTTAATAGACTGCCTTGCGAATTACTTTGCAAAAATTGAAAAATTGTATCCATTCAAGCTATTTAACAGTATCGAAATGAAAGTGATTGCCGAAGATTGCAGTATTTGTGGCAAGTCAATGTTGAAGGCAGAATGCGAGCATATTCAAGGTGAATTGTATTGGGGCGAAATGGCAAAACCAATAGTCAAAAAAGTTGAGCAGATAGTCGGGGTTGCTGTCGTATCTAATCCAAAGGATAAAAGATGTATTCTTGAGTTAGTTGATGAAACTATAACGGACGAAGATAGATTTAGAGCTTTGATTTTCTGCAAGGATATTTTAACGTTACCCTTTGTATATTTTGATATTCACGAAACAATCACTGATGAATTGGATGAATACGGAATAGCGTTTAAGCACTCTCATTATGAGATTGACACCACAATGCAGACGCGTATGCAGATTAGAGTGTTTGCAAACTGCCCCTAATAAGATGCTTTAATGGTGGAGAAACAAGCAAGCTGAACGGAATCATAGCAAGGTTGGAGATAACAGATGAAACTAAAATTTAAAAAACAACAATTTCAAATAGATGCGGTAAATGCGGCGGTGGAGCTTTTCAAGGGTCAGGCTGGTGCGCCGTCCGTTTTTGGCGTAAACGCGATAGACATTGGGCAATGTGCAACCCTGCCGGATAACAGGACAATGCCAATACCACTGATCATAAAAGAAGCTCGTCTTGAATGTGAGAAGATTACGCTGAAATTTCATGAAAAACATCTTGCTGAGGTTAAGATAACTTTAGAGAGTATGCTTCCCAAAAAGCAGGCAAAACGTTATTATCAATATCATTATGAAAAAATGCGCGTTGTAGATATATCCAATTTGGAGGGCGGTACAAGGGCGGCGAGTATCAGTGAGTCATTGGAGGCAGCAAGAAAAAACATAATGATTTTTAACATAAAACTTTCTCCCTCAAAAGAGCTGTATGATGACTTTTGGAGCGAAATTAATCCGTGGAAGGATAAGATAATGTTCTATAACGGAGGACTTAGGTAATGAAAAAGAAGTTTTTAATCAGCGGAATTAAAGCAAATACCTTCGGCGAATTGATGAGAGGGATTCGTGAAATATTAGGACTTACGGTTGCCGAAGTTGCCGCAAAACTAAATGAGACGGAGTTGTATATTTCCGACCTTGAAGAGGATAAGGTATACCCTCCTATGGGAATGCGTCTTTACAGAATGCTGGCAGTTTATTCAAACGGGGATGAAATTGACGACAATGTGTTTTTAGAAATGGCAAACATGCAGCAAACAAAAGTGCTATCGCCCATGAAAAAGCACATAGCTGCAAATTGGTATACCCGGTATCTGCTGACATTACTCATGCAACTTGATTTAGACCCGGCAAGGAGTACTGAGGAAGGCGAAATCGGCATGAGAATTCGGCAAGAGATATATGATCTTGCCGATAAAAAGGGGATTACATTAAAACCGTACATGGCGATGTTCGTAGGCGATGAAGATGAAGAATAAGACCCTAACAAACCGACCCTAACAAAACTGCGCTGTAGACTCTTTGTCCACCGTTCGCGATTTGCGTGAAAAAAACGTCAAGATATTTTTTGAAAAAGAGAACATAGACAGCCTCGACCCGAAATGCGATATGATACTTTCAATATATAGTAGCTTAGCAGAGGAGGAAAGCCGCTCAATCAGCACCAACGTGCGGTGGGCGCATAACAAACGGGTTGAGCGCGGCGAGGTTGTGTTCAATTTCAAGAACCTTTATGGATACACGCAGGACGAGGACAAAACGGTCAGTATTTTGGAAAATGAGGCAGAGATTGTGCGCGATATATACCATAAATATATTATAGGGTATTCAATATCAGAGCTATGCAAAGACCTAACAGAAAGAGAGATAAAGCCCCCGCAAGGCAAAAGGTGGTATTTTTCAACATTAGATGAAATATTAAAGAATGAAAAGTACGCAGGCGACGTCATACTTCGCAAAACATATCAAAGGGATTTTTTAGCAGGGCGACGCGTTAAGAACACGGGACAAGCACCTCAGAAAATTGTTGAAAACAACCACCCCGCCATAATTGACAGCGCCACTTGGAACGCGGTACAGGCAGAGATGGAGCGACGCGGCAATATGCGCACATCGGCAGAAACGGGCAAGGGGCGATACGATATGCGGTACGCTTTTAGCGGGATAATAGAGTGCGGGGAATGCGGGTCAACTTTCAGACGTCACTGCCACCATAAGCGCGACGGCACGAAAGAACGCGTATGGACTTGTAAGGAACACCTGCGGGGGAATCAGTATTGCGGACAACTTGCTATCAAAGAGGAAATACTAGAGCAGATATTCGTTAAAACTTTCAACGGGCTACTTGCGGACAGAAACAATGCGTTAAGGTCAGTAGAGGAAAGCATTGCAGAGGCGATGTTTGAATCGGGCGACGGCACGGGCACAGCAGACGAGATAGCGGCAGTGGACGCTAGTATCGAACGCTTGCAGGCGCAAATGATTGACCTAAACAAAAAGCGTACACGGCGCGAGATTGACACGGACGAATACAACACCGAGAGCCGCAAGGTTATGGAAGCACTCGACGCTTTGTTTGCAGAGCGCGACGATTTGGAGGAGGCGCAAAGCACGGGAGCACTAAGCGTAGCAAGGCGCAAAATGATTTCCGACCTTTTGCAGAGCGAACAGGCGCAAACAGGATTTGACCGCGACGTTTTCAGCAAGCTAATAGAGTTCGTGCGGGTATATAACCGCGACGACATAACATTCATATTCAAAGACGGCACCGAAGTTAAGGCGGATTTAGGAGTTTGAGTGCAGAATAAGGGACTTGAACCTCTAAATTATAAAGGGATGAGCAAATAAAACATACAAAATTAAACAAAGGCGGCAGTGATAAAACCTGTCGTTTTTTGTAGCTTTTGGTGCGTATTTTGAAAAAACTTGATTAAAATTTTGATTTTGCTATTTTTTGATTTCCATACTTTTTTCAAACAGGAATTCAAACGGTTGGAATCTCGATAACTAAAAAGTGCAAGAGGACGACACTATAAAAAGAACATCAAAAGACAAAAAAGAGGAAAAAGAGCTTATCAAGACAGTTAAAAACCTTTTTTTACAGCAAAAAACCCGCTTTGATTGATAAAAAGCAGGCATATGGGCAAAAGAAAACACGGCATCACGCTTTCCGTGACGCCGTGTGTCTATGGTGGACAATAAGGGACTCGAACCCCTGACTTTCTCCACGTCAAGAAGACACTCTACCAGCTGAGTTAATTGTCCATGTATCAGTATTTTAGCACAACGAATTTTGTTTTGCAAGAAAATTTAGCGACTTTAGTGTGCAATTAAATAATGATGTAGGACAGATGTTGAGAGTGCCCAACCCTGTCGAAAGCGGTAGGAAAGCGTACAAGACTGAGCTTTACAATAGGCTGTAATAAACAGAGGGCTGATTGACCAATAGATTTGAAGCGTTATGAAACATAATGCGGCGAAAATATACAAATTGCGAAATAGATAAAAATCAATGACTAGTATCAGCATTATCAATAATAGCAGCTATGTTTAGTGCATAAAGTAAATTGTCAGCGAGCTAGCTCGTATTCCAGCGACTTTATGCGATTGAGTGAGCCAGAATGAAGCTACCCTGTCGAAAGCGGTAGGAAAGCGTACAAGACTGAGCTTTACAATAGGCTGTAATAAACAGAGGGCTGATTGACCAATAGATTTGAAGCGGTCGGGGGGGGATCGACGCCGCATAGCCGAGGGCAGAATGAGGGCGCATTGCAGACGGCGACAGCGCGATGCGTTAGAAAGTTAGTTGTTGTAAAAAAGTAAATTTATTGGCAAATTAATGAAATTCGTGGTATTATAGGGTTGTCAAGGCATATAGGGAATACAATTAGAATATTGGCGTTATGAAGTCGTGATATAGCTATAGTTTTGGCGCATTGCACAGGTACATCTTATCCCTATAGTTGAACTTTTGCATGTGTATTAGCAGAGCAGGTTAGATAATATAGGCGTTGGGTATTTGAGCCGGCTTGAGCGGGCGCGCGAGATTGCGAAGGCTGACAATGCGCAAAATCAAAGCGCTGCTCTTGTTGCGCTGACGGCAGATATTCGATAATAAATCGTGCAAAAAGCAAAGAAAAATGCCGCAGCAAGGAAACTTCTTCGGGGCATAAGGTAGGAAAGGGATATGGCTATTTCAAAAGAAATAAAGAGAAGAAAATTAAAGCTGGTTATAATTATCGCGGGCAGTATAATTGCATTTATGGTCTTGACCGTGGGGACTCTCGCGATAGCCAACCAATCTCTTAACAAGTCTGCCACCGCGGTTGCCCAGTCCTTTGACCGGGTGGTTATTGAAGAGCAATTGGTCCCTTACGAGGATGAAAACGGGTACTGGTCTTTCACTACCGATAATGAATTCAAAGTGCTGCAATTCACCGATGTGCATCTAGGAGGAGGCGTTTTGAGTTACAAGAAGGATTTGATGGCGCTTAACGCTATTGCCGCGATAGTTACATACGAAAAGCCTGATTTGGTAGTAGTTACGGGCGATATCGTATATCCTACACCCATTCATGCCGGCACTCTTAATAATCTTGCGCCTGCGAAGGTTTTTATAACCTTGATGGAGCAGTTGGGAGTATACTGGACATTCGCTTTTGGCAATCACGACACCGAGTCATACAGTTACTACTCGCGCGAACAGATAGCGTCATACTATGAGAGCGCGGAGCTTACATATTGTCTGTTTAAGCGAGGACCGTCCAATGTCGACGGAGAGGGCAATCAGGTAATCAATGTAAGAAATTCGCAAAACATTATCACTCAGACGCTGATACTTTTTGATTCGCATTCTTATGTTGATGGCATTAGCTGGGGATACGACAACATACACAGCAGTCAAATTGAGTGGTACCGCAGCGTAATTGCCGGCTTAAACATCGAGAATGAGCAGACAATAGCCGCGCTAGACCCCTCGGATTTGCCAGAAAACGCTGAAGAGTTGAGCACTGTGAAATCGCTGATGTTTTTCCATATACCGCTCGCAGAATACAAGGATGCCTGGATGGAATACGTCGACAACGGCTATATTGACACCGATAATGCAGTATATGCGTACGGCTTTGCAAGAGAGAGCGGCAAGATTGTGTACGCCGGTGTGGGCGAGGACGATCTGTTCGAGACGGTTGTGGAGCTTGGGAGCACTAAAGGGATATTTTGCGGTCATGACCATCTCAATAATTTTTCCATCGCATATCAGGGTGTCAGGCTAACATACGGAATGAGCATTGATTACCTCGCGTATTCAAATATTCACCGCAAAGGAGCGCAACGCGGCGCGACCGTGATAAGAATAAAACCTGATACAAGCTTTGAGTGCAGTAACGAAAACTATTATCAAGATAAATATGTGGCAAAATACGCCAAAGAAACAGTAAATATGGATTGATTGATAAGAAGGTAAGTATGAAAACAGAATTGACGCAAGAATATAAAAAAAGAGAAATAACGGGCGGAATAGTCGGCATACGCAATACAATAACCGGAAAGGTGTTGCTGCAGGCCGCTACAGATATTCATGGCAAACAGCAAAGATTCGACTTTGCTATGCAGTCTAACAGCAGTACGGTATTTTTGCCTTTGCAGGCAGACTGGAAGAAATACGGCAAGGATGCCTTTGAATTTGTGCAGTACGATACGATAACTCGTAAGGACGAGACTGACTATGAGTTTTTATGCCTATTGAAGGAGCTTGAGAAGCAGTGGAGAGAAAAACTCGGAGAAATATGCCTGTAGCCGCCATCACGCTGTCTATTGTCGTCAATAAAGCGCTAGGGGAAAGATAGCCTATAGGGGAATAGGATGCTGTCCCATTGGAAGCGTCAAAATCCGAGCAGGGATAGCAGTAGAAAGTCGGCGGCATTAGCGTAGCGCGGCAGGGCGGCAAGCGCGGTGCGAACACCGCATATAGTGTCGCAGTACTCAAGGTACGCTGTGCGGGCGCGGTTGGCAAGAAGCAGCATTTTGCGTATCGTATCTCCGTAATTGAGCTTGTTATTCAGTTTTGCGTTATTGCCAAGCGCTTTTTGAGTTAGTCTGGAATAGGATCTTTTTATCAAATCCATTGCTTTGTCTTGGAATTTTATGTGCATTAACAGCAGCTCGCGCACTTCGGGGTTGTTGGTGCGTGCAAAAACAAGCTTTGAATAGCTTGCCAGTTCGTTGTGGATATTCCAGAGATTGAATAGAGGCTTTATCGCGTTTTCAGCGAGCTTTGCGTTGCTCAAAAGTTTTTTGCATGTATAGATAACTCTATTTTCGCCCATATACGGAAAGGCTTGCAAAGGCTTTGCCAAAACCTTTTTGTATTCGCGCGCCATGGCTTCCACAGCTTTTTCATAAGGCAAAAGATTCTTTTCTTCCATTTTATCACCTCATTGAATTATATGAAAGCAAGGTACAAGCTATGCGAACTAATTAGGTAAAAAAACACATCCGACGAGCCCCCTTGCCATGATTAGCTGTCCTTTAATGTGCAGTAGGGAGCAAGCTTGTGCGATAGATTTTGCCCGGTCAAAAATTAAAAATAACAATGAGTATTGACAATGCAAGCAAAATAGGATAAAATAAAGTTATCAAAAAAAATAAGAGGAGAATTTACTATGAACAAAAGTGATTTAATTAAAAAGATTTCTGCCGATTTAGCTATGCCTGAAGAGGCTTGCCGCAAGGTTTTTGATGCGGCGATTAACACTATTGCTTCAGAGATGGGCGCGGGGGAGAGTGTCACTATTTCCGGTTTTGGATGTTTCAAGGCGAAGGAAAGAGCAGGCAAAAAAGGCTTGCATCCCAAGACAGGCGCGGCTATCAACATACCCGCAAGAAAGGTTCCTACATTCAAAGCTAGCAAGACTTTTGTGGCAGAACTCAATGACTAATTAATCAATAATCATATACAAAAAGCCGTTTTAACTAACGGCTTTTTTGTTATAACGATAAATATCCACAGCACGCCTGTGGATATTTAATTATACAAGAAATTTTGATTTTGCCCGCACGCAAAGCAAAGGCGGCAATTAACTGCGCAACAAGTTATTCTCCTCTTTCGGTGAGATGATAGTTAATGGTTAAGCCCTTATCGGATGCGACGCTGTCTATAAACTCCATTGCCACATTGGATAGTATTGCAAAGCCCAAGCCCTCGTTGATTTCGTTCTCCTGAACCTTAAAAGATACCACGCCAATAACTTCGCCGAAAAGGTTGAAAACTGGGCCCCCTGAATTGCCGGGGTTGAGCGCCGCGTCAGTCTGCAATACCCTTAGCGCTTCTGTAGCTCCGTCCTCCAAAAACAGGCGGCTCGGATTGCTGATAACCCCGGTTGTCAAGGCAAGACCGTATCCCTGCGCATTGCCGATTATTACGGCATCCTCTCCCATCACCAGCAAGGAAGAGTTGCCGAAGGGCGCTGCCTCCAGTTCCGATGGAGGGTTTTTGAATTTTAGCAAGGCAAGGTCTTGCCCCTTATAAACATCAACAACTTCCAAATCATAGCCTCCCGCCTTGTAATATGGAGAGCTCTGGATAAAATTGGCGCGGATTGTAGCGTGGATGCCCTCGTACTTGTCGTATCTTGTTATGAACCCGAATCTGTTGTATACGGTGACGCTCGCCTCATACCATATCACATGATGATTAGTTATCACATAGCCGTCCTCAGTAATAATAAAACCAGATGCCGAACCCGAGACTGTAGTACCGCTTACCGTGGTTGTGCAGGATATCTCAAGCACACTGTTAAGCCTCTGGCTGCTCACCGACAAGGACGCGGTGCTATAATTTTCCGGAAGATAATAGACTCTCTTGTAGTTGTCAACTGCGTTGATATAGTCTTGATTAGCCGCATACAGCTTGCTATCCAGCATGGCAGAGAAGACAAAATAACCTATTGTGAGCAAGACAAGCACGATAGCTACAGAAGAAAATAGCATTACTCTCCATTGTCTTCGCATGAGCTCTACAAGCTGAATGTGATCCTTTTGGTATTGGTCGTTGTTGTTATGATTATCGTCAAAGAAGTCCATAGGGCAAATCTCCTTTTGTTAAATATGCTGTAATAGTATTTTAGCAATACAAGATTAAATTCACATTATTTTTCCGTTATTAATCAAATAAATCCTTTTACGCAGAAACTTTTTTATTGTCTGCACGCAATTATCATGTTTGATAACAAAATGACCCGCCCCGGGCACAATAAACATTTCGGCGCCCTTAACGCTGTCTGCAAGCCTTCTAGTATGCGATGTCTTGACCAGATCGCGCTCTCCTGCAATTATTAGCGAAGGTACAGCGATTTTTGCAAGCTGCTTTTTGCTTATGTAAGGTTCGTTAAGCATAAGCTCGGCAATACTTTTTTTGACGCCGTCAATGACGGATAGCTCTGCTTTTATCGCTTTGATGCACGATTTCTTTAATCCGTCGGGGCTAAAATTCGCGCCCAAAGTAATTAATCCTGAAAGCTCATACAGAGAGTTAGAGGCAATAAGCAGTCCGATAATGCCGCCGTCCGAATATCCAATCAAGGCGGGCTTTTGCAGTTCAAGCTTTTGGAACGCCGCCGCCAGCTCCTTTGCGAATGAAAGATAGCTTATTTCGGAGCCGCTTACGGATTTGCCATGATAGGGAGAGTCAAAAGCATATACTTTGGACTCATCATAAAAGTTAGGAGCGAATTTATCATAAATAGTCCCGTCCTCATTGTTGCCGTGCAAAAAAACAACAGGCGCGCCCTTACCGCGAACCGTGTAGTATATTTTTGAGTTATCGGTTGTCACATACGGCATATTTAAGAAGCGGAATCAAGAAAAAAATTTTTCCGCGCGCGCTTTGAGAGTGCTTATAAATTCTCCGGCATCGTTGTATTTTGGCGAACGAAACACCTCAAAATTGACGGTGCCCTTGTAATTAGCTTTTTTCAGATTGGCGGCAACAGATACCCAATCGATATCGCCGTCACCTATCATCCAATGACGGTCTTTGCTTAGGTCGTTGTCGCTGAGATGCGTGCAAACAAGTCTGTCTTTATATCTCAAAACCATTTCGCCCCGCTTATCGCCGTAGAGCGCGGCGTGAGAGCTGTCAAAGCAAAAATAGAGATTGTCAATCGAGGCAAAAATTTCGTCAAAAGGCTCGAGTCCTTCGATATTTTCGACAGCCAGCTTAACCTCGCAGGAGTCGGCGAAGTCGGCAAGTTCTTTAAGGTTTTCCAAAAGCGGGGCGGTGCATACCGGAGTATGTATGACAAGTATGGGTATGCCAAGTTCGGTGCAGCCCTTAACCCACAGCTTGTAAGCTTTGAGCGTTTCGGTTTTGTTATAGTACCTGTTGGAAAGATAGGGAGTAAGTCTCACCGGCGCGTGGGCGTAAGTGATGTTAAAGCCATATTCGCCGATCAGCTTGTTTTGCTCGTATTCGCCCAACTTCGCCATAAGCAAAAAATCCTCGGCGCGCCATATTCCCAGCTCGGTAATGCCAGCGTTTTTCAGTAGGGAAAATCTCTCCGAGGGAGTAAGATCAAAGCCAAAATAAGCGTACATACCTAATTTGTTGCGCATATACCACACCCCCTTTTAGCGATTGGTCAAAATTTGAGTACAAGTATTATAACATTTTGGGAAAGAAAATGCAAGAAAGTTAATTTAATAACAACTTGTGATAAAAATATTTGATTGACAGATTAAAAAATGCTTATAACGCAAAGGCATATTTTACCAAATAGTAGCGGCAATGCTATTGTAATCGGCTGGTTGATATGGTATAATATTACATAGCTTGTTTAGGAGTTGTTACGATGCAAAAGGATAGTGAATATCCGATATTCTTGTTCCATGAAGGCACCAATCACGAAGTATACGACCTTATGTGCCCATCAAAAAAAGTTCTTAACGGTGTTG
>CAYTUT010000050.1:0-10564 GCA_964441295.1 uncultured Christensenellaceae bacterium
TTTGCCCTTATTGACAATGTAAAGTATGAATATTATGATGAAGCATATAATGTCGGATATTGTGAATGCTATCGCCATTGCCTTTGCGTTGCTCAGCACGACCAAAGCGCCCGACAATAACAGCAGTATGAAAAAGACATTAAGAATCTCCTCAATAAACTCGGTCGTAGAATATATCAGATACTTCTTTTTGCCCATAAAATAAGCGCGTATTATGTTGTAAATCGCGGTAGACACCGCAGCAGGCAACATAATATAGAACAAGGGCTCAGCTCTTTTATCGGCAAAAAGCGATAGAAAGGGCTTTTTGAATATAAACACGGCAGAGATAGTGACGAATGTAATAAACAAAGAAAGAATAAGACCCGTGGTTACAGTACCGGATATGCCCTTGAAATTGCCGAGAGTGTTGTATTCGGCAGTGCGCCTTGATACGGTAAGCGGTATCCCGGAGCAGGCAAACATTGTGACAAGCGCAAGCATAGCAAGGCTGATTTGGTACAAACCCAAAGTCTCCGCGCCGACTCTTCGCGAAAGGTAAATCTTAAAAACAAATGATATTAATCTCGTCACAATCGAGAATATCATTACAGTTAAGGTTGTGCGTCTAAAAGAACTCTTCATGCCAACTCCTCAATGCCATTATTAAAAAAACACCCTTTTGGTGCGGTATTGTATAATATATGTCTGCCGTTGCGCATATATTATTGCGGAGAAGCGTTATGGTAGTGTATAGGGTAAAAAAGGGCGACAGCCTCAAAAGCGTAGCGGAAAGCTTCGGAATCAATATCTGTGATATTGTGCGGGAAAATAAGCTTACAGATATCCTTCCGGGAATGAGGGTGGTTATACCCGTTAAGAAGGGAGCAGCCTATACCGTACAGCCGTATGACACGATGGATATAATTGCAGAGAAGTTCAAAGTCAGCAGAGATAGCCTTGCCGAGGTCAACAAGTGCGAAAAAGTGTTTTTGGGTCAAATAATCTATATCCCCTGACAGGGCGGAGCGCTGTAGTTTGTAACGGTTAAATCTAGGTTTATTGGCTAAAACACTTTTTATTTTTGATGTAATAAAAACAGGCGGTTAATCCGCCTGCTTTTATTTTGATTATTGCTCAACAGCTGTCAAGCTATCGATTAGTCTTTGTATTCGTCCTTGGTGTTGTCCTCAGATGTCTTAGTCTTTGACTTAGCCGCCGCTCTGCTCTTGTCGTAAGAAGGAGCGCTCTTCGCCAATTTTCTTGAGGGCAGGTATTTCCGTAGCAGTACTATTATAATAACCGCAATGAGTACGACAGCTATTACAATCGACGAGATGTATGCCCACAGATAAGAGTTGTCTCTAGGTGTAGGTGTCGGGTCTGTCGGTGTCGGGTCTGTCGGGTCAGCAGCTTCAGGGTCGTCAGCGCGGATAGTGCGGTTGAGGAGCATAAACTCGTCATAGGTCTCCGCTCTTACCTTAGTGCCGTCCTCATTGACTAGCGCTACACCATCCTCATCCAGCTCATACTGCTTGCTGTAATTTTCGATGAAAGTGTCTTTGTCAATTGTGCGCAGTGTGACATTGTCGAACAGCGCGTATCCGGTGAGCTTGCCGGCGTCGGTATTTTCGCCCAGTGTCAGATTGAGGTATACGCTCGTCATGCTGGTGGATTCTGCAGTCTTGATGTAATAGGTGTATTTTGTCCAGCTGCCGCGTGTTTCCACACCGTCCTCATCATAAGTGGAGGTATTGACCTTGGCGAAAGAATATGTTGATTCGCCGCCTACGGTGACAAATATCTTAGCGCCTGCATCCTTATCAAGCATGAAGGTACGTACATAAACGCTGATTTCGTAGTACTTATTAGCCGAAAGAGTGAGCGCGGTCGTCTTATAGGTATAGTAGCTTGGCTTGAGATTGTTAATCATCAGCACACTGTTGCCTACGGTAAGCCCGTCTTCCATCCCCGTGCTGTCGAATATTTCGTCTCTCGTCAGCCCGGTGCCCGCCTTTATGCTGGTATCGGTCTCATCCTCGTCTGTATTGGGGTCATTCGCGATGTTGTTGCGGATACCTATAGCCTCATAATCGCCGTAATCTCTGGTGAATATGCCGGCAACCTGTGTCTCGGTCTTGACATAGCCCGAAGTCGTTGTGCCCGTACCCGTCCAGTTGTTGGGTTTTGTAGGAGTGCTTGAAGTAGATGTGGACTCGAAGGCATCGGTCATGAAGCTTGTAGAATTGCCGCTTGCCGCCAGTGATTCGTATTCGGTCTTGGCTATTGACATGTATGTGAAGCTGTCAACCAGCAAGGTGCCGCTGTAGGTGGAGTCTGCATCGTCCTTGTTGCCAATATAGATTTCGAAATATGCCGAGGCAGAGCCCATCAATCCCGTTTCCACGACGAAGGTGAATTCCTCCCATTTTCCATCGGTATTGATCTCTTTAACTATCGGTGCGCTATTAGTAGAGGTAGTGGTAAGGTGGATTTCGCCGACAGTGTCTATAGACCTTGCATATGCTCTGAAGATGTAGTATGTGTTGGTGCTCAATGACATGCTGACTGATTTGAGAGCCAGCTTGGATTTTGTTGTCGCCGCGCCCACGGTCTTGATTATCGCAAGGTTGGGAGCGCCGAAGTCCACGGGTCTGAAGGTGTCGAATCCGTCAATCCAATCATTGTACACATCGTTTTTGTCTCCGAAGCCGAGAGTGTTAATCAAAGCGGTATTATTGACATTGATTATTCCTACGTCAAGCTCGTTCTTTTCGTTGTAGCGTGTCCACGAATCGGGCTTTGCTATTTCGCTAAGCATGCCGGTTGCCTGGTCAACATCGCTCTCGGTATAATCAATGAGATTGAAGTTGCCGTTGGTCACGGTGGCTTGATTGGAGGAGAAAGAACTCTTTTTCTGATAGGTTGTTGTAGTGGCGTTTTGGTACTCCTTGTAGCTTATCTGCTCCATATTGACATTGGCGATAAAGAGTTTTCCGCTGACGAAGGTGTCCGGGGTGTAGGTTGTACCGCTGCCTAAAGAAATTGAGAGAGTCAACTCTTTGTTGTCAAGCTTGTCATAGGAAACCGTGTTGCTTCCTTGGATATAGAATACACATTCAACATAGTCATCGGTCAGTTCGTTGATATAAGCCGAGGTGTTGACCGTAGTAAAGCTCATGAAAGAGGTGTTGTCATCCTTAAGCAGGTTGATTGTAGCGCCTTTTCCGGTGGGGATATCTACTGTCTTAATCCAAATAGCTAGCCTGTAGTGCAGATTTTGCTTTATTGTAAGCGAGTCATTTAGTGTCATCATATATGCAGAAGGCTGTTTGTTGTTGATCATCAAAATAGGAGCAAGCGTATAGGGCGCGCCAGGGTTGCTGTTGATGCCGTATTCGCTCATCCATGCCTTTTCGTCCATAGTCTCGTCGTCAATATGCGCCTTAGTAATTAACGCGACATCGACATCCGTATCGGTGTTTTTGACATTTTCTACGGGCGAGAAGGTCCAACCCTCGGGCAAGCCGTCCAAGCCGAGTGTGTCAAAATTCGCGTTATCAATCAGTTCGTTGTTGATTGCGGAGCCGCCGCTTATGGATTGCAGATCAATGACCTTGTTGTATGCGGGATTATATAATGCGGGATTGCTGTATGTGTTGAACAGAT
This sequence comes from uncultured Christensenellaceae bacterium, assembly GCA_964441295.1. Lineage (GTDB taxonomy): Bacteria > Bacillota > Clostridia > Christensenellales > CAG-1252 > SACC01. The sequence continues at coordinate 3,649 of CAYTUT010000050.1, forward strand.
CCTCTCTGTCCTCATAGCTGTTGATGGTCTGAACTTCTTCAATAGTTACGCTGTCAAAGAATGCTGTGCCAAGCGTTAGGGTAGTCTTATCGTCCGCTCCGCCTCTGCCTAGCCACAGCTCAAGCGAGAAGTCTTTGTTGCGGTACTGGTTGCCAAGGATATAGAAAGAGCACTCTACCCACTGGTTTTGCGTGTCAATACGCTCTATCATATACTCGCCCGCGCCGGTCAGGACTATCCAAGCGCCGCGCGTTGCGTTGCTGTACGGCTCGTCATCCTCGCCAAGACCGGTAACCTCGAGCAGAGAGGTGTTGACCCATACGGATATTTTTACAAGTGTGCCTAATGTTACTCGGATATTTTGCTTGCCGACATAGCCATAAGCCGAAGGTGTGTTGCTGTAGGTTCTGATATATAGCACATTGTTGTCGATGGCGCCGGGATGCAAGCCGGGATTAGCGCCGTAGGTGTTGGTTATTGATTCAGTCCACTTGGCGTCGCTGACATCCATGATACCCTTGTAGGTATACGATGTGGGAGCGGTATTGCCGGTGCCGGTGCCTGCCGTTGCCGTCCAGCCCGCCGGCGAATAAGGCATCGACGTGGATGTGGTGTTAAGGAAATCAGGATCAGGCAGCAGCATGGAGTACTTTTTGCTGTTGATATCGTCCACAACCGCTGTATGGTAATCCGAATAGGTTATCTTTTCTGCAACCACATCGTCAAAAAAGGCATATCCCTTAGCTCCGGTGGTGCCTATACCCATGGATAGAGCAATGCTTACCGAAGCTGTGGTAATCTGCGAGCCCTCGATATACAGAGTGAATGTCTGCCAGCCATTGTCGTCTTCAAGCGGTAAGATAGGCCCGAAAAGCGCATATGCATTGTTGGTAAATCTTATATATGCGCCGCCCTCTGTAATGTCTACAACCTTAACCTTGACGCTTACTTTGTAATAGCCGCCGATAGCCGCGGTAAAGCTGTTGGAATAACTGTATACAGTCTTGTTTTTGTTATAAATCATCAGCACGTTATCCGTCTTGCTTGGGTCCGGATTGGCAAGATTATTCCAGACCGACTTTCTGTTGTCGTAGGACTCGCCGAGATTAATTACTCCGTATATAAGATTGTCCGAGCCGGTTACAGCGCCCGATCCGGCAGAACCCGACCATGAGGACGGTGTTTTTGGATAAGTAGTGCCGGTTGCTGTCTCAAATCCTCCGTTGACAATAAGCGGAGTCTCGGTATCGTTATCTCCCGGAGTCTCATCACCCGGATCATCGTTGTCCGTATCGGTTTTTGCGCAGGCAACCGCCATGAAGCATATCGAAACCGAAAGTATTACGATTAGCAGGACAAGCAATAATTTTTTGAAATTAATTGAATTATTCATTTGACCACCTTTCTAGCTAGAAATTTATACTCATATTATTCTAATATATAAAAAGAAATTAATCAATTCATTTTGTATGATTGTCACCATTTTTTCGCAATAAATTATTTTATTTTTCCCTAATATTTCTTAGTAACTTACCCCGCATGCGTACTTTTTTGTCCAATGCGCCGTCCGCATTGAGGGAAGATGGCGTCAATCGCATTAATCAATAACAGACATTGAGGATAATTTGCTGTGTTGTATAGAAAATAACATTATGGTCTCGCGGGAAAAAAAACGAAAAATAGTTAAGCTCACGGCGCTTGCCTTCTCGGGATTGGCGATAGGCTTTGCCAATGGCTTTTTCGGCGGAGGCGGAGGAATGCTTCTAGTACCGCTGCTTTCCTTCGTCGCCAAGCTCGAAGAAAAAAAGAGCCACGCAACCGCGATAGCTATAATGCTGCCCCTCTCTGTGCTGTCAGCCGTGATATATACCGTTAAGGGCGCGTATCACATAACAACGGGGCTGATTACAGGTGGAGGCGTTATTGCAGGAGGTATTGTGGGCGCGCTGCTGCTCAATAAGCTTAATAACAAAGTCATAAGCATGATATTTTACGCCCTTATGATAGCGGCAGGGATAAGGATGCTGATAGGATGAGAATTTTTTTACTGATAATCGCCGGGATAGCAGGCGGCATAATCGGCGGAATGGGCATGGGCGGCGGAACGCTCTTAATACCCATTCTTACAGTTTTTTTGGATGTTAACCAGCATCTTGCGCAGTGGATTAACTTAGTAACTTTCATACCTATGTCGATAGCCGCGCTAATTATTCACATCAAGAACCGCCTGGTAGAGAAGAAACCGATATTAATAATACTTTTGCCCGCGTTCGCTTCTGCTTTTCTTGCTTCGCTGCTTGCTATTCAATCGGACTCGGCGCTTCTTGGACGCTTGTTCGGCGGATTTCTTGTCGCGCTGGGCGTGCTGTCTATTGTGTTGACGATAATCAAAAACAAGAGAGAAAAAGCCGATGACTGCGGTAAGGACGCAAATAACAGCTAAATAGGATAAAGCCTGACGGCATTAGCAAAAAATGCCTCGCTGGAGCGCGGATCGCGCATTTTGGACAAACTTTAGTTATTGACGAATATTGAAGCTTTTATAACACATACTAAAATTACAAATTTTACCATCAATTAGTGAGGTGATTATGAAAGCGATAATTATGGCAGGAGGCAGGGGCAGCAGGCTGATGCCCTTAACCAACGATATCCCGAAGCCCTTGGTCCCGATACTTGACAAGCCGATACTTTATTATATATTAAAATTGTTACACAAGTATAATATTACACAAGTTGTGATTACACTAGGTTATCTTGCCGAAAAAATCAGAGATTATTTTGGAGACGGCTCGGCTCTTGGCATGGAAATACGCTATTGTTTTGAGGAGGAGCCTCTCGGTACCGCCGGCGGGGTAAAGAATGCGGGCAAGTATATAGATGAGGATTTTGTCGTAATCAGCGGCGATGCTTTCACCGACATTAATCTTGAAGCGCTGGTTGATTATCACTATTCACACAGCGGACTGATTACCATTGCGGCGAAAGAAGTGGACAATCCGAGCGCTTTCGGGGTAATGCTTACCGATTCGCAAGGACTGATAACGGCATTCGCCGAAAAACCTCAAATACCGTTATCAAAGCTTGCCAATATGGGAATATATGTAGTAGATAAGAGTGTTCTTAGCATTATTCCGCAAGGCTTTCAGGATTTTTCCAAAGATATTTTTCCCAAGCTGCTAGGCGGCATCTACGCTATGAAGACGGATTGCTATTGGTCGGATATCGGCACACTCAGCAGCTACTATGCCACAAATTACTTCGTTGCAAACAACATTGACCGTTATGCTTTGGTATAGTAATCGCTATCCGCATTAAGCATTGTAATATTAAAAATCTACTATGTAGATTTTTATTTTTTTGCTGATTATTGCTAATTTGCGTTTTTTTCCTTGTTATTGCTGTCGATATGTTGTATAATATTACCATAATTTTCCGGAGGTTTTATGACAAAAGTACAAGATAACAAAAAACCGTCCAAATTGCTCAAGGTTGGGTTTTTAGGCGGAGTGGGCGAAATAGGCAAAAATATGACAGTAATCGAATACGGCGAAAGCCTGATAATCATAGATTCGGGCTTGACATTTCCGACTGAGGAGATGCCGGGTATCGATATAGTCATTCCGTCTATGCAGTATATAAGAGATAACAAAAAGCGAATCAACGGGGTTTTTTTGACACACGGACATGAGGACCATATCGGGTCGATGCCCTTTTTGATGGAGGACATCGATGCAACGATTTTTGGCAGTGAGTTGACGCTTAGACTGGTTGCCAATAAGCTGAACGAGCGCGGCATCAAGAATGCAAAATACAACGCGGTAAAAGCGGGCGACATAGTGACGGCGGGAGATTTCAGGGTTGAGTTTTTCCATATGTGCCACTCAATAGCTGGCGCATTCGCATTAGCAGTTCATTCGCCCAAAGGGATAATATTCCATTCGGGAGATTTTAAGGTTGATTACACGCCGGTTGACGGCGGATATATGGATTTTGGCAAGCTTGGTCAGCTTGGAGACAAGGGCGTGCTGCTGATGCTTGGCGAAAGCACAAATGTAGAGCGCGACGGGCATACCGTGTCAGAGCGCGTGGTAGGAGACACGATTGACAAGATTTTTGCCGCCAACGAGGGCAGGAGGATAATACTTGCGACCTTTGCATCCAATGTGCACCGCTTGCAGCAGGTTGTGGAGATTGCCGAGAAGTACGGAAGATATGTTGCGTTCAACGGCCGCAGTATGCAGAATGTCGCGCAGATTGGCAAGGAGCTTGGCATTATCAAGATAGCCGACAACAAGCTGGTAGACCTTGACCGCAAGGGGCCAAAAATACCTGACGAAAAGATTGTGATACTCTCTACAGGCTCGCGGGGAGAGCCGATGAGCGCGCTGACGCGCATGGCGACCGGCAAGGCCAGTCGTATTAATATAGGCAAAAACGATACCGTAATCATATCGGCTAGTCCCATTCCCGGCAATGAAAGGGCGGTGTACAGCATTATCAACAATCTTTACAAGTTGGGAGCTAGAGTGATATATCATACGCTGAAGGATGTGCATGTTTCGGGACACGCTCACAAGGAGGAGTTGAGGCTTATGCTGTCCTTAATCCGTCCGAAGTACTTTATACCCGTTCACGGGGAGTACCGCCATCTGAAAAGACATGCCGTGCTGGCCGAGGAGATGGGCGTCAAAGAAGCCAACATTTATATACCCGAGATTGGCAACTGTATCGATGTCAGTGCGCGCGGGCTAAGGCGCCTTGACAATATTCCGGCAGGCAACACTTATGTTGACGGGGCAAGCGTCGAGGACAATATGGACATGATACTAAGAGACCGCAAGAGCTTGTCTGTGGAAGGTGTGATGATTATTTGGGTGGATATCAAGCTGGAAGACGGCTCGATACTTTCCGGACCGGAGATTATGATGAGAGGAGTGGTGGTCAATGACGACCTTATTGCCGACCTGAAGGCGGCAATTACTAAGATAGTGGAGAAGGCAGGCTACAGAAGCGCTGATGACCGCTCGGTACTGAAGAAGGCAATTACGCGAATGGCACGGGAAAAAACCTACAATGTCCTCAAGACTAATCCAATGATACTGGCGATTATTATAGAAAGCTAGACAAACTATGAGAGAACTGATTGCTCGGATACGTCAAAGCGCAAGGGAGCGTCATATACCGGTTATGGAGGATGCTCCGTCAGAGTTGTTGGAAGAAGTTGTTGCAAGACGGCAGCCGCAGCGTATCCTCGAGATAGGCACGGCAATAGGCTACAGCGGACTTTTGATGCTCGGCTCTAGTCCACAGGCAACGCTGACAACTATTGAGAACGACATTGACCGCATGAGCGAAGCGCGCAAAAATTTTGAACAGGGGGGCGTATTGCAGAGAGTCCGTTGTATACTGGACGACGCCAACTTTGTGGTATCGGTGATGGAGGGCAAATACGATTTTATCCTTCTTGACGGACCAAAAGGGCATTATCGCACTATGTACGCGCACCTGTTGCGTTTGCTGACTTCTGATGGTATGATATTCGTTGACGATATATTGTATCAGGGGTTAGTCGAAGGGGATGACTATCCGTCGCATAAGCACCGCACCATAATTACCAATATGCGCGCCTTCATTCAAGAGGTACAAAATGACAGCAAGGTTGATTGCCTGCTGGTTAATAAGGGTGACGGTGTAATGCTAATCGAATTGAAGAAGGGAGAGTGATATGGAACTGCTTGCTCCTGCGGGCAACCGCGAAAAATTGAATACGGCGCTGCACTTCGGCGCGGATGCCGTTTATCTTGGGGGCAGTAATTTTTCTCTTCGCGCGTACAGTGACAATTTTGACGCCGAAGAGCTGAAAAGCGCCGTTGAATACGCTCATTCTCTTAATCGTAAGGTGTATGTTACCGTCAATATTTTTGCGTCCAACAGTGACTTCGGCGCGTTGGGAGAATACTTGAAGTATATCTGCGGCATAGGAGTGGACGGCGCAATAGTAACTGACGCGGGTATAATTGAGCTCGCATGCCGTGTCGCACCAAGTTTGCCGCTGCATCTCAGCACTCAGGCAAATACCACCAATGCGTACGCGGCGCGTTTTTGGGCAGAAAGAGGGATCAAAAGGATAGTGCTCGCAAGAGAACTAACCATTGACGAAATAAAAGAGATAAGGGAAAAGCTTCCCGATTCGGTAGAGCTTGAATGCTTTGTGCACGGCGCAATGTGCATAAGCTACAGCGGCAGGTGTCTGCTGAGCAACTATCTGTCCGAGCGGGACAGCAATCGCGGCGAATGCGTGCAAGCGTGCAGGTGGAAGTACAATATCGCCGAGTCCAGCAGGGAAGGCGCGCCGCTCTCGATTGAAGAGGACGGACGGGGCGCATATATATTAAACAGCCGTGACCTTAACATGATTGAGCATCTTGACAAGCTGATTAGAGCGGGAGTAGCTTCCTTCAAGATAGAGGGCAGAATGAAAACTCCCTATTATGTTGCAAATGTAGTCAACGCCTACAGAAGGGCATTGGACATATATAGGAATAATCCGGACAGTTACAAGGTTGATTTTCTTGCAGATGAGCTTTATAAGAGTAGTAACCGCGGCTATACTACGGGCTTCTATTTTGGCAAGGACGACGCGAATGTTTCGCTCGACAGCTCCCAGTCCGGCGGCGAATATGATTTTGTGGCGCAGGTCAAGGGGTATTCTAAGGACAAGGGACTGCTTGTCGAACAGCGCAACAGGTTCAAAATCGGCGACAAGCTGGAAATACTATCTTCAAACGCCTTTTTTAATGATATAATAACGGTGACAGATATGCGCGGCATGGACGACGAAAGGGTGGAGGACGCCAAGGTTGTTCAGCAGCTGCTGTATATCAGCAGTGACAAGGCGCTGACAGAATATGAC
>CAYTUT010000051.1:0-10515 GCA_964441295.1 uncultured Christensenellaceae bacterium
CACTAAAAAAAGGGAACACAATGAAGTGTCCCCCTCTAATTATTTAACTGCGTTAACCTGTCCCATTACTTCGTCTACAAAATTGTCGACTCGCTTTTGGAGTCCTTCACCCATTTCATAACAGGTAAATCTTCTAATCGTAATCTTCTCTCCGATAGATGCGATAGTCTCGTTGAGATACTGTCTTATAGTCTTCTCGGGATCTTTAACGAAAGGCTGCTCAAGCAGGCATACATCCTTGTAAAACTTCTGCACTCTGCCTTCCACCATTTTTTCGATAATTTTGTCAGGCTTGCCTTCATTCTTCGCCTGCGCTCTAAGAATCTCTTTCTCTTTCTCTATCTCGGCGACTGGAACATCCTCCGGAGCAATATATGTCGGTCTTGCCGCTGCAATCTGCAACGCAACATCATGAACAAAATTACCGAAAGTCTCAGCGCGCGCTACGAAATCTGTCTCGCAGTTAACTTCCAGCAACACACCGATTTTGCCGCCCATATGGATATAGCTGTCAACTACGCCCTGTGAGGCTATCCTTGTGGACTTCTTGGCTGCTGTCGCAATACCCTTCTCTCTCAAAAACTCAATAGCCTTTTCCATATTGCCGCTTGTAGCTTCAAGCGCCTTTTTGCAGTCCATCATGCCTACGCCGGTCTTCTCTCTTAATTCTTTAACATCTTGAGCTGTAAACATATTATCCTCCTAATTATTCAGTCACTTCTTCAGCCTCGTCCGACTTGGAGTCCGCATCAGATAAAATCAAATCATCTTCTTCAACGCTGAACTGTATTCCCTCGCGCGCCTCGATAACCGCATTGGCAACAGTCGCTGCAATAAGCTTAACCGCGCGGATTGCATCATCGTTGCCGGGAATAACATAATCAACTAAATCAGGGTCACACTTGGTATCGACCAGCGCTACCACCGGTATACCGAGCTTTCTTGCTTCGCTGACTGCAATGTGCTCCTTCTCGATGTCTACGACAAAGAGAACATCGGGTAACGAACGCATGTTCTTGATACCGCCCAGATTCTTCTCCAGCTGGTCTCTTTCGGCGAGCAATCCCAACACCTCTTTTTTCGGAAGGAAGGAAAACTCTCCCATTGTCTCCATCTGGTTGAGCTTGTTGAGTCTCTCGATACGGGTGCGTATCGTCTTAAAATTGGTAAGCGTGCCGCCCAGCCATCTCGAATTGATATAATACATACCGCATCTCAATGCCTCATCGCGAATCGCTTCCTGCGCCTGCTTCTTGGTCCCGACGAATAAAATAGACTTGCCGTCATTGATGGTGTCTCTGACGAAAGCGTACGCTTCTTCAATCTGCACAACGGTCTTTTCAAGGTCAATTATGTGAACCCCGTTTCTCGCGGTGTAGATGTACTTGTCCATCTTCGGATTCCAAGTGCGTGTCTGATGCCCGAAATGCACTCCCGCCTCGAGCAAATGCTTCATTGTTACTACTGCCATAAAAATTGCCTCCTGTTTATTCTTCCCCGCCCCATTTGCGGCCGCATAAACTCAAATCGAGCAACAGTACGGCCAAGGACGAGTGCTTTTTAGCTTAATAATATTATCATATAAAAAAAGAATTTGCAAACATTTTAGGCTAACATTTGCAAATTTTTCCAATAATTCTGATAATTTAGTATTATTACTTATCGCAGTTGCAGCCGCAATCTCCGCCCTCGCGGCAGCCGCAGTCGCAATCATCGTCGCAATCGTCATCGCAATCACAGTCGCTCTCGCAAAGCTGCACATATTGCTCGTACACGGCGTTAAGCTCGTCCTCATCTTCAATCGGGTTGAGCAACACGCTGTCGTCTTCTTGCACTTCCATGTTGAATATTACGCATGTATCGTCCTCTATGCCCTCAAGCTCGTCAAGCGGATGCAATATAGCGTACATCTTTTCCTCGCGCTCCACAACATCCACGAACTCAAAGCGCACTTCCTTGCCATTGGGGTCAACCAGTACTATTACATCGTCTTGGCCGTTGTTAACATTGTCTGACATAATCATTCCTCCGTTTATTTTATTTTTGCCATTCGGTCCAGATAGGACCTCAGTATTATTGCCGCGGCAACCATATCGATTATTTTTTTGCGCTCTTTCCACTTCAAGCCCTGCTCAATCAATGACTCTTCTGCCTCAACCGTAGTGTAACTCTCATCCTCGTAGTCAATAGCGATATCGGCAATTCTCTTGAGCCTTTCGCCGAAATCGCGGGTCAGGCGCGCCCTGTCGCCCTCTACGCCGTCTGAGTTGACAGGCAACCCTATCACTATAAGCTCGGCATTGAGCCTCTTGGCCGCGGCGGCAATATACCCGATATCATCATCAATGCGTCTCCGCCTGTATACCTCCAGCGGACTGGCAATCATCCCTAGAGGGTCGGTCAACGCAATGCCTATACGCGCATCGCCTATATCCAGCGCCATTATCTTCATGGATTAATTATACACTAGCTTTATGCAAAAGCAAGACTTTTTATCCTTTATTTTTCTTTATTATTTTAGCTCTCTGCAAGGTTTTCTCATATCCGTTGTCCGACTGAATGTAGAATCTCTTGCCCTTCAAGCTGTCAGGCAGATATTGCTGCTCTACCCAGCCGCCGAAAGTATGCGGATATTTATATCCTTTTATCTCTTCCGCCTTGTAATTGGCATCTCTTAGCGCAAAAGGCACATTGTCGTCCTTGGTATCTGTTGCCGCCTGTCCGGCAAGGTGCAGCGCGTTGACGACCGAATTGGATTTTGACGCCTCGGCGACATATATTATTGCCTCAGCAAGAGGAATGCGCCCCTCGGGCAATCCGATATTTTGCAATGCGGTAAGCGCCGCAGTGGATATAAGCAGAGCTTGAGGGTCAGCCATTCCGACATCTTCTGCCGAATGTACAATAAGCCTTCTTGCAATAACCATGGGGTCGCACCCGGCATGTATCAGCCGCTCTGACCAATACAGCGCCGCGTCGCTGTCACTGCCTCTTAGACTCTTGCAAAACGCGCTGAGAATATCGTAGTAAAGGCTCTCGTCAACCGACAATGAAGGTCTTTGGATTGACTGCTCGGCAATGCTTAATGTGATGACCGTTTCGTTATCTGCGGATAAAGGCGTGGTAAGCGCCGCAAGCTCAAGCGCGTTGAGCGCAGTGCGCAAGTCACCGTCAGATGCCCACGCAAGATGCTCCAGCACCCTCGAATCTGTCTTAATGTTATATTTTTGGAGACCCTTTGGACTATCGATAGCAAAGCGCAGACCCTTGACGATATCTGCATTGCTGAGTTTTTTGAACTCAAAGATGCGGCATCGCGAAAGAATTGCCTTGGTCATCGACACAAACGGGTTCTCCGTGGTGGAGCCGATAAAGATAATATCTCCCGCCTCTATTGCTCCCAATACGCAATCAGATTGCGCTTTATTCCAGCGGTGACACTCGTCCAGCAGAAGATATGTACGGGTGCCGTACATTTTCTTCCTGCTCCGCGCGTCGTCAATAAGCTTCTTTGCATCAGCTACACCGCTGGATACCGCGTTAAGCTTCTCAAAATGCGCGTTGGTCGCGTTGGCAATAATGTTGGCTAGCGTTGTCTTTCCGGTACCCGGAGGACCGAAAAAAATACAACTGCCTAAGCGGTCAGCTTGAATTGCTCTCCTTAGCAGCGTACCCTCTCCAACAATATGCCCTTGTCCGAAAAACTCGTCTAGCTTATCCGGACGTAGCCGCTCGGCAAGCGGTAAGTTCTGCTTGTAATCATTAGAAAAACTAAATAAGTCCAAAACGCACCTCGCTCAAATTTTACCATATTTTGCAAGCCAATGCAATTAATATCCGAAAAATACATTAACCTTGCCCTTGTTTGAGTTGAGCGCAAGCACATTGTCCCCGTTTTTGATACCGTCGACATAGAGCCCTGTTTTTTCACATTTTTTTATCTCTATGTTATACAGCGAATTTTTGTATGCGTATTTGACCTTGACGGATGGCATGCCTGACGGAAGGTGCGGATTGAATGTTATACAGCCGTTGACAAGCTTGATGCCGACCATGTCTTCAAGTATTACCTTGTACATCCAAGAAGCGCTGCCGGTATACCATGTCCAGCCCGCCCTGCCCTTGTACTGCTTGTGCGAATACACATCGGCGGCAAGAACATACGGCTCCGCCTTGTAGACCTTTGCTTCTCCCAGGTCAACACACTTCTCTATCGGATTAATCATGCAAAGCAGTTCGTACGCATAATCAGCCTGACCCGCCATAAACAATGCCTTGATATACCAAACGGCGCCGTGCGTGTACTGACCGCCGTTCTCGCGCATACCGGGGGGATACATTGATATATAGCCGTGATAGTGCGCCGGATCGAATGGAGGGTCAAGCAGCTTTATTATACTACTCGAATAATCAACAAGTTGCCTAGCGGTAGTCAGTGCAACCGTGCACATGCTCTTTTCGGCGGCGCCCGAAATCTCCGCGAATGCCTGCGGCAACAGGCTCAGACTGCACACCGCGCTGTCCGAGGCGCCCAAAAGCTCTCCGCTGTCTGTATAGTACGCTATAAACCTGTCGCCATAAAAGGCGTTGTTAATACCGTTGGACAGCCGCTCCAGTGATTTGATCAGCTTGAGCTTTTCGCTTCCCTCAAAGTATTCGAGCGAATCCTTTATGACCATATATGCAAACATGCTAAGCCATACGCTTTCGCCCCGTCCTTCGTGACCGACTTTGTCCAATCCGTCATTCCAATCTCCGCCGAATACCAGCAAAAGGTTGTGCCTGCCAAAGTTAAGCGCGCTGAGTATTGCAAGCCTTATATGCTCTCTCAAAGTTTCCGCGCCGCACTTCACCTGAGGCAGTTCGTAACGGCTGGTTTCACTTCTATCCAAGGGCTTGGAATGGACAAAATTAACCTTTTCGGATAATATTCCTCTGTCGCCTGTTATCCTGATATATTCATTGGCGACATATGCAAGAAACAGCCTGTCATCAGTAATATGGGTACGCACACCTAAGCGCGGCGGATGCCACCAGTGCTGGACATCTCCCTCCGAATATTGATGCGAGGCGGCATCCAAAATGTGCTCTCTTGCCCTATCGTGACTGTTGTACATCAAGCACAGCATGTCCTGAAGCTGATCGCGAAAGCCGAATGCGCCGCCGCATTGATAGAATCCCGACCTTGCATTAACACGGCTGGAAATGACCTGATAGAGCAGCTGTTCGTTGAACAGCATATCAAGCGCCCAGTTGCCCGAATCAATCTTAATATTGGAAATCTCCTCAAAATACCTAATGGATCGAACCTTTTCTGCTTTGATACTGTCAATGGTAATCGGTTGAGCGGTAGCGCCGCCGAAGGCAAAATACAAGCATCGCTTTTCGCCGGGAGAGAGCTCGACAGAATGAATCGAACCGAAATAGTCGGCGTAATCAGAATATCCGCCTGAAGTACCGCCGAGCAGGCTGTACAGCTCAAAATACGAGGTAAAAAATTCGCCGCCAAATGAATACACAATGCACTTATTTTTGTTGAATACATTGACAATCTCCATTTTTCCCTTGTTTTTCTTATTGACAAGCAGGTTGCCGTCCTTTTTCCAGTTCAAAACGAGGTTGAGTCCTAATGAAAGGGAAATCTTTTTTGATACGGCAGAATTATTAGTAAGGGTTACCTCGTATACCTTCACATCTCCCAAAAATGCCATGTAGCATTCGGTAGCGACATCGATATTATCGAACTTGGCAAAAAATTCGGTAAGACCTTTATTGTGACAGCATCTGCATCCGTTAGAGCCGCTGTTGACCCTTGCGCTGCCTTTTGCTGTGGTGATGATGATATTCTCCTGCGGGATGTCGCTCAAAGCCTCACGCCATGCCGTCAATTTGTGCTCTCTCGAATTGCTGCCGAAGGTGAAGCCGCCGCCGCTTTCGGTAATTATTGTGCCCCCGTTTTCGTGACCTATCACATTGCTGTAAGGAAGCGCCGTAACGCCGTTATCTGGAATAACGAGATAACCGTTCGATTCCAAAAAACCGCCCTCTCCCGTCCTTAGTATGGGAAGTTTTGGGACAGGCGAGTAATCACAACACTTCAGTGCAAGCTCAAAAAACGGCGAATCCTTATACTGACCCACCTCGCAATTAACGCAGGCGGCAATATTAATCCTCTCGTCCTCTTCAAAGACAATCTGCGCCTCCGCTCCATAGCGATTAACCTTTTCTTTAATAAAGTGCTCAACCTCTTGCGGCGAGTTCCTTGATATCAAAATCAGCACGCAATGTCGAATGCCTGCAATCTGTATCAGTCTGGACGCGCTGAGCGTTGCCGAAAGCAGCGCGTTATCGCTCTCATTACGATATCTCAGCAGTATATTTTTTTTGCTAAGGTCAATCTTTTTGCTCTCAAACACAGCGGCGGCGGCGTTATCGTAGATATATGACAGCGTCTTTTGATTATTTGCTCTGTAAAGAAGTTCCGCCGCCAATTCTCTAAGCAGTCTTCCTCCGCCGCTGATTTGCAGATTTTTTACGCATACCGGCATCGCTCCCACAGTTTCCAAAAGCTCAAATACCCTATTATTGTAGCTCTCTCGGCATTTTTCCACCCCGTTGCATGCCGCCTCATAGGTGGAATACACATTGAGCATGATATACACCTCGGCGGTTTCACCCGCCTCCAGCTCCCGTTCTCCACAAAACGCTATGCAGGGATAGAGCACATCGCCCTCTACCGGCGCGCTCTTAATGCCTATAGTGCGAAATATGTTGGTGTTTTTGGGAGTTTTCAGCCTTCCTAACACATTGTATCTATTGGTATTAAATACAAGGTTGTCAGCTCCGCATACGGTTAATGTCAGATAATCGCCTACATCGCCGTTAAGGTGCTTTCTTGATACGAGAACATGGTCCTCCCTTATCTCCGTCCTCAAAAACATATCTGAAAATGCAGTGTGAGATTCCAAGGCGTCGCGGGTATTCATAGCTAAGTCAAGATAATGCCCGATTAAGAATAGTTTCTTCTTACCGCTTTTGTTGGTCACTGTCAATTTGCGTATCTCACCGTTGCCGAAGGGAAGCACCTTGATGCGCTCGCTGATACTGCGCGTATGGTTGACATATTCGGTCTCCGAAGAGGAAAAAACTGCATTGCAATAGTCATCATTGCGATAAGGATAAAAATACGGAGTAAAGTTATCGGTATAGCCCTCCTCGTTGACAAAGCTGTATTGACCGCATTCTTCGTATAGCTCTTCGTTAAACTTGTTGATGAGCCTGTCGCCTGCTATTGAATACCCTCTGCCCAACGCATCCTGAACCACTGAGTATTCGCCGTTGGTTATGATGTTGACCTTAGGCGGCAGAGCTTTGTCGGATATTATGTCTACCTCCTCCTCAATACTGCCTATTATTCGCCGCCCCGCGCTGTCTGCCTTGCGCATCCTGCATTTTATACGCTCCTCCGCCAAAAGCATTTTTGCCGAGGCAGTCCTTGAATCGCTCATAAAATATTTGGCAATCCTGTTAGCGCACAGCTCATTGGTTAAAGCGCATAGAATCATGCCCTGATGGTGTGACATAAAGGAAGCCACACACTTCTTTTTGTCAAGGTCGTATGCCTCAAAAAAACCGTAATTACCGTATATTTCTGATGCCAGCAACCTTAGGTTGTCGACCGCTCTATCTCTAATATATGGCAACATAAGCGCAGAACTATAGGGCGACGCTACCTTTTTGCCGACCTCGCTTGAGAGCGCAAGCGCTTCGATTCCGTTGGCGCTGTATTCATATTTCATCTGGTCGTTGAAAGAATAGTATCCGCTCTCTGATATGCCGAAAAACTTACCCAGCCTGTATCTAATCTGCATTTTGCAGATGTTGTATTCGCTGGTAAGCAGCAGGCTGTTATGCGGCGCCACCATAAACAGGCGGGGCATAAGGTATTCGAACGCGGTGCCGCTCCAGGATAAGAGCGTGTTGCCGTATTTTGATATGCTCTCCCGCGACAAAACAAAGTAACAAGAGCTCTCAACGCCCTGTGACACCGCAATATAGTAGGCAAGCCGTGCCTCGCTGGCAAGCACATCGTAATACCCCGAGAACGCGCTTTTTGATTCATCGTACACGATATGGAGCAGCTTGCGTTTTGGGTCATAAAACTTTTCAAACTGGCATTGGGACAAATAATCGCTGCACCTGTCGTACAAATCTTTGAAGGCGTGCGCGGCGGCAAATTGTCTGACTACAACAACCGCCGCATAATAATTCGCGCTGTCCACTGTGGATACCACACGCGGCGCCATGACACTAAGCTTCTCTATATCATACCAGTTGTACAGATGACCGTTCCACTTGTCCAGTCTGTCAACCGTGTCCAGTATGCGCATAATTTTGGCGCATGCGCTTTCATTGTCAGTAATTGCAAGCTCAGCGCCGCATACAAAGCCCAAAAGTGAGAAGCCAATATTCGTTGGCGAGGTCATTTGGGAGGGAGACGCTAGAGGCGTAACCTGCAAATTGTCCGGTACTAGGGCATGCTTGGACTTTTCGGTCATATCATGGAAATAGCCGAATGTGCTTTGAGCCCACATTTTCAGCTCATCTCCGTCATTGCGCTTTTTGTGCTTTATGAGCCGGATTGTCTTGTTGTTGTAGATTAACAGCGCATAGATAAAATACAGCGCCGCATAGTAAATGAAATATTGGTTAAGGCTCAAAATCGCAAGTGCGGTGATGAAGGTCTTGGAGGAGGCAAACAGCCTTGCGTACCTGAAATAATTGTTGCCTCGCTGCGTAAGGAAGAAAGGCTTCCACTCTAACAGCTTGTCGGAGTTAGAAAGCATTTTGACGGTAGTAGTGACATAAATCACTATTCCGTTGAAGGAATAATAAGGCAACAGCATTATCTTGTTAATCATTTTGACAAAGGTGTTTTTGATTGACGTTGCAACATAAATCAGTCTTATTCCTTTGACTAGCTGGCGTATATTGCTGACAAGCATGTATGCGTAGGGCAGCAGCAAGAAGCCCAGCGCATAGAAAAACAACGGGAGAATCCCTCCGACTATGGACAAAAACACTGTAAGCAGCAAGCAAAAATCTCTGATAACATTCATAGCGTTAATAAAAATTATCAGCTTGTATATGGGATTAATCGGATTGACAATTTTTTCGTGCTTGCGATTATACACAATATTGCCTATATAGGGAAGCAGCATAACATCGCCTCTTGACCACCTGCCGCTGCGCGCGCTGTCTCCATAAAACGAGGAAGGCGCATCCTCATAAATACACTGCTTGAGAGTAGCCGAGCACAAAAAAGCGCCCTCGATAATATCATGACTGAGCACCCTGCCGTCAGGGAATGCGTTGGAAAGTTTGCTGACAAAACGGTCTATCCTCACTATGCCCTTGCCGCAAAACAGCGCGCTGTCAAAGCGGTCTCCGTAAAAATCGCTATAGCTGGGATAGCAATCGATTCCGCAATCGTCCTCAAATCGCTTTGAATACTTCGTGGTAAGCGAATATCTATTAATCTTGCTCCCGAAGCTCATCAAATCATACTTCTGGTTGTACGGATGCAGCATTGCATTGACCGCATTGAGAATACTGCCGGGCATAAGCGTGCTGTCATCGTCTAGAAGGACTGCCAGCTTGCAGTTGGACAGCTGCTTGGAATAATAATAAAAATCATTGTAGCAGTCCGATTGAAGCGCTTTGAAAAAAGTCAGTATTGCGCCTCTCTTTCTTTCTTCGCTGATATACTTCGAACCTGATTTTATCCTTTTGCGCACAAAAAGCGAGATATTATATTTGTCGGCTTCCGCGGCATTTTTTTGAATCGCTGATAATATTTCTTCATCCTTTTCGGACCATTCCAGATTGCTTGAGGGCAAATCCATAAGAAGAGCGTACTCCACATTGGCGCTTACACAGTTAAAGCTCGTTTCCTTCAGTTTGCCAAGAGCGTTCTCGAGGGTATGCACACTGTCCAAAAACTGTGATACCACCACAACCGTCTTGCCTTCTGCGGGCGGAGAGGTATAGCCCATGCTAAGCACTGGACGGCTGATACGCTTGTTGTGAAGCAGTCTTTTGAGCAAAAACTCTACCGGCAAAAGACAAAAAACAAAGATAAGCGGTATAGTCATTATCGTGATGTAGCTAAACTCAAAAAGCAACGGCACCAGAGAAAACGCTATGCACAGCAATATTACCGTGGTGGAGTAAATTCGCTGGCCGCCATGCTCAAATACGCATTTTGCGGGCAGTTTTCCCGTCTTGACATATCTCCACAGGTATTTTTGTTTGAACAAAAATTCTCCCAAATCCTTTTTGTAATATATGCTGAGATATATTGCCGAATTGGCGACCGTCCTCTCGGCGGTATTAGTCTGTCTTGCAATATCCGCAACGGCGTTGAGGTATGTGTACTTGGCAACCGCGCTCATCTCCTTGTAATAGGCATTTTTATTAAAAATAGTGTCAAGCACCGACATACCGACAATTTCT
>CAYTUT010000052.1:0-10491 GCA_964441295.1 uncultured Christensenellaceae bacterium
TGTACGGTTACGCGTGCGACGAGACCGAATCGCTTATGCCTATGCCCATAACCTTAGCCCATGCGCTTACACGCACGCTCACCGAGGTGAGAAAAAGCGGAGAGCTACCGTATCTGCGTCCAGACGGCAAAGCACAAGTCACCGTGGAGTACGAAAGATGTATTCCGAAGAGGGTGCATACGGTGGTTTTGTCCACACAACACGCCGAGGAAGTGAGCCAAAGCGTTATTAGAGCCGATGTTATCGAAAAGATAATCAAAAAGGCAATTCCTTCCGGTATGCTGGATGAGGAGACCCTGATATATGTCAATCCTACAGGCAGGTTTGTAGTAGGCGGACCCAACGGCGACAGCGGGCTGACGGGAAGAAAAATAATTGTGGATACATATGGCGGGTACTGTCCTCATGGAGGAGGCGCTTTTTCGGGCAAGGACCCCACTAAGGTGGATAGAAGCGCGGCATATTATGCAAGGTACGTATGCAAAAATGTCGTTGCGGCAGGGCTTGCGAAGCATTGTCAGCTGGAGGTATCCTACGCGATAGGCAGAGCGCACCCCATATCGCTGAGAGTCAACACCTTTGACACAGGTACAATAGACGAGTCGATAATAGAAGATGCGGTCAAGGAGGTATTTGACTTCCGCCCCGCGGCGATTATTGATAATTTAAAACTGCTTAATCCGATATACTCAATGGCTACCAATTACGGGCATTTCGGCAAAAATAATCTGCCCTGGGAGATATGTGATAAGATAGAAGAAATAAAAAAGGCGGTTATTAAGTGGAGCTAAAAGGCACCCTGGAAAACTTAATTTTTAGAAACGCAGAAAACGGCTACACTGTAGCGGTAATAGATGCTCATAGTCTCAAAGTTACGGCTGTGGGCATTTTTCCGCCTGTCAAGGAGGGCGAGACCGTAGAGCTGAAGGGCGAATACAAGATGAACAATCGCTACGGGGAGCAATTCGAGGTGAGCGAGGTTATTGTGACGCCTCCGTCCACCGAAGAGGGTATGAGGAAGTACCTTGCGAGCGGTCTTTTTAAGGGTGTTGGTGAAAAAACAGCCGAAAGCATAGTCAATGCGTTCGGCAAGTATACATTCGAGATAATCGAATTCGCCCCCTCAAGGCTGTCCGAGGTCAAGGGAATAAGCAAGGCAAAAGCGATGGAGATAGGCGATAGCTTTCTTGCGCTCAGACGCATGCAGAATGCGATTATGTACCTTTCGGGATATGACATATCGCTGGCGCTTGCTATTAAGATATTCAAAAGATACGATGTTATGACCGAGACAGTGCTTCAGACCAATCCCTACAGACTGGTCGAGGATGTTGAGGGGATAGGCTTTGCAAAAGCTGATGAAATCGCATTGAAGATGGGTATCGAACAAGACCATCCATACCGCATTAAGGCGGTAATCAGATACTGTCTGGAAGAAAACGCTTCCCGTGACAGCAATACGTTTATGCCTTACAGCGCTCTGCTGAAGGAGGTTATGGCAAAACTTAACATGATTGAGGGGGAGAAACTGGAACTTGTAGTCAATGTTTTGGAGGAGATGGAACAGCGCGGCGATATCGTCAGGCTTAATGTTAAGCGTACAGACGGTGTTATGCTCGAAGTATATTACAAACGCGAAATGGGGATAGCGCGGCGTCTTGTACAGCTGATGAAAGAGAGCCGCCCCGCAGAACTCAATCTCTTGAGGGAGATTGAATACTTCGAAAAGACTAACAATATTACACTGCACAACAACCAAAAGACCGCTATTATTACCGCAATTAATTCGGGCGGAGTGGTGATAACCGGAGGCCCGGGCACAGGCAAGACAACGATAATCAAGTGCATTGTCAACATTTTAGCGCGCATGGGTATTACCTACGCGCTCACCGCGCCGACCGGCAGAGCCGCTAAAAGGATGAGCGAGGCGACAGGTATAGCCGCCAAAACCATACACCGGCTGCTTGACCTTGATTTTAAGAACGGAAAGGGGTTTTTTACCTATAATGAGGATACGCGCTTGCCTGCGGATGTCATAATCGTGGACGAAATAAGCATGGCGGACGAATATGTATTCCACGCGCTTGTAAGGTCAATAAAGACAGGAGGGCGGTTGATAATTGTCGGAGATAAGGACCAGTTGCCTTCGGTAGGGGCAGGCAATATTCTCTCAGACATTATTGAAAGCGGCATAATGCCGGTAATCAATCTTACTCACATATACAGACAGGCGGAGAACAGCTATATAGTAGTTAACGCCCACCTCATCAACAAGGGAATACTGCCCGAGCCCAGCAAGGACGCAGCCGATTTTTTCTTCGATTATCAGGATGACCCGTCCGTTATGCTTGAGCGTGTTAAGCAGTTTTGCACCAGTAGGATTGCCGCGTATATCAACGTTTGCGCTGACGATATACAGATACTTGCGCCTCTAAAAAAGGGTATTGCGGGGGTCAATAATATCAATGCCGAGTTGCAAAAGGCGCTCAATCCGCCTGCGTACGGCAAAAGCGAGCTGTTGGTGCCGGGCGGAGTATTGCGCGAGGGGGACAGAGTAATACAGCTTGTCAACAACTATCAAATGATGTGGACAAGGGGGCTTAGCCAAGGTGTAGAGCAGTCCGGCGAGGGTGTGTTCAACGGTGATGTCGGCAAAATAGTAGATATTGACAAGGGCGAAATGACTGTCAAGGTCAAGTTCGAGGATGACAAGATATCCGTCTACACTGCCGACCAGCTCGACCAGCTGGCATTGGCTTACGCAATAAGCGTGCATAAGGCTCAGGGTTCCGAATTTCGTGTCGGTATACTGGTAGTCAGTCAGTATAACGCGATGGTGCAGACAAGAAATCTTCTCTATACGGCGGTAACACGAGCAAAGGAAATGGTAGTAATAGTAGGGAGCAAAGAACATCTCAAAGCAATGGTCAGAAATAACCGCACAGAGAAGCGATATACCGCTCTTTTGGAATTCATCCGAGAGGAGATTAAGGGGAATGAGAATTAGAGCTTTTTTTCAAAGCCTCTTGGAGAATATATTTGTAGACAAGTATAACTGCATTATTTGCGGCAGAGAGATTAAGGGCGGCAATCGTTACGGGATGTGCGTCCGCTGTATGTCCGAGCTTGTATATATCGGCTATCCTTGCAAAAAATGCGGTAAACCGCTGAATATAGATACGGATTACTGTCTTATGTGCCAAAACAACGAGAGGCACTTCAACAGAGTGTACTCGGCGCTTGAATACTCTGGCAAAACAGAAAGAATGATATACGATCTGAAGTTTGGCGGCAAAAAATACAAGGCAAAATACTTATCCGCATTACTTGCGGACTTGCTGTTGAATGAGGGATTGCGCGTTGATTTTGTGGTGGCGATGCCTCTTCACGAGAGGCGGCTGAAGGAGCGCGGATACAATCAGGCTGCGCTGCTTGCAGAGAGCCTTGCGTCGAGGTTAGGGCTCCCGATTCGGCAATGTATCGAAAGGGTTAAGGAAACTCAAATGCAGGCAAAGACCTCGGGCCAAGATAGGATTAGCAATGTTCGGGACGCTTTCGTGGCAGTAGACAGCTGCAAGGGCAAGCGGGTGTTGCTGGTTGATGATGTGCTGACGACAGGCGCAACAATGAGCGAAGCGGCAAAAGCATTAAAAAAGGCGGGCGCTATCGAGGTGATAGGTATAACGCTTGCCAATGTCAGAGACAAACTGATAAAATCCGACAAAGGCGGGGTAATTATTTAGAAGTCTTACTCTTAGTCAAGTATCGGATTGGGCTTAACACTTTACTTATTTTCCAAAAAATAGTAATATATTATGGAAGGAAGCATTGTGATTTTAAAGTGAGAGAATAATAATTGAGAGGTTGACAATGGGAATTTTTGACAAAATATTTGGCACAGCTAATGACAGGCAGCTTAGAAAGCTGCAAAATATTGCCATGCAGATTGAGGATTTGGCAGACAAATACTCCAAAATGACTGATGATGAGCTGAGGGCATGCACGCATGAATTTAAGCAGCAGGTTAGCAGCGGGCGCTCGCTTGACGATATTCTCCCGGACGCCTTCGCGGTAGTCAGGGAGGCTAGCACCAGAGTGTTGAATATGAGGCATTTTCATGTGCAGTTGCTGGGCGGAATAGTGCTGCATCAAGGCAGAATCGCAGAGATGAGCACAGGCGAAGGCAAAACGCTGGTCGCAACGCTGCCGTGTTATCTCAACGCGCTGAAAGGAGATGGAGTACACCTTGTTACCGTCAACGAGTACCTTGCGCGCCGTGACGCCGAATGGATGGGCAAGGTCTATCGCTTTCTTGGTCTTACAGTAGGCGTAGTGGTGTCCGGCATGAGCCCGGATGAGAAGAGAGCGCAGTATAATTGCGATATTGTGTATGGTACTAATAACGAGTTCGGCTTTGATTATCTACGGGACAATATGGTCAAGAGCAAGGAAAGAATGGTGCAGAGAAAGCTTAACTTCGCAATAATCGATGAGGTAGACAGTATTTTGATTGACGAAGCGAGGACTCCCTTGATTATTTCGGGGCAGGGCGCTAAGTCAAGCGAGCATTATACTACCGCCAATAGATTTGTAAGGACGCTAAAAGCTCCCGAGCCTGACAGTGAGGACGAGGTGCTCAAAGAGGGAGATTACGCAATTGACGAGAAAGAGAAGGGAATCAGACTCACCGACAGCGGAGTCGCCAAGGCGGAGAACTTTTATCGAATTGAGAATCTTTCGGATATTGAGAATATGGAGCTGCAGCACCATGTCAATCAGGCGCTGAGAGCCAATTATCTCATGAAGCGCGACAGGGATTATGTAGTCAACGACAAAGAAATAATAATAGTCGACGAGTTTACCGGACGCTTGATGATAGGCAGGCGATACAGCGAGGGATTGCATCAGGCGATAGAAGCGAAGGAAAATGTAGTAATACGCAACGAAAGCAAGACCTACGCTACCATCACATTCCAAAATTATTTCAGATTATACGCAAAGCTCAGCGGTATGACCGGTACGGCAAAGACAGAGGAGGCCGAGTTTCAAGGCATTTACGGGCTGGATGTAATAATAATTCCAACCAATTTGCCTAATGTAAGGGTTGACCATGTGGATCAGCTGTACAAGACCAGAGAGGGCAAGCTCAACGCTATAGTCAATGACATAAAAGACCGCTACCCGACCGGTCAGCCCGTGCTGGTGGGTACGGTCAGCGTGGAGAAGTCGGAGGAATTGTCTGTAAGGCTCAGAAGGCATAAGATACCTCATAATGTGTTGAATGCAAAAAACCACGCGCAGGAAGCAGAGATTATAGCGCAGGCAGGCAAGCTCGGCGCGGTAACAATCGCTACCAATATGGCAGGCAGAGGAACGGACATAATGCTCGGCGGTAATCCCGAATACCTTGCAAAGAAGAAGCTGGAGTCTTTGGGATACTCGCACGAATTGATAGTGGAGGCAACTTCGTATGCAAGCAATGTCAGCGACGAGAGTCTGGCTGCAAGGAAGGAGTACGAGAAATACTTCAGCGCGTTCAAGGCGGATACAGATAAGGAAAAGAATGATGTGACAGCGCTGGGCGGACTGCACATAATAGGCACCGAGCGCCACGAAAGCAGACGAATCGACAACCAGTTGCGCGGTCGTGCGGGGCGTCAGGGCGATCCGGGTTCTTCAGTCTTTTATCTTTCGATGGAAGACGATTTGGTAAGAATATTCGGCGGGGACAGGATGATGAGTATAGCAAGCGCATTCAATCTGCCCGAGGATCAGCCGATTGCCGTCAAGATGCTCACCAATCAGATAGAAAAAGCGCAGCTCAAGATTGAGGACAAGAATTATAGTATCAGAAAGTATGTATTGGCATATGACGATGTCATGAACCGTCAGCGCGAGATAATATACGCCGAAAGACAAAAGGTGCTGACCGGGCAGGATGTGCATGATGAAATTGTTAAGATGATACCGTCCATAGCGGCGGAGGTCGTGCAGGAGAATGTGGATTTCAACATAGACTACTTTGAGTGGGATTATGACAAAATCAACGCAAATATTGAGAGCAAATTGATGCCCTCAGGATGCAATGTAGTCAACAAAAAGCTTGCCGAGGACTTCAAAATCGATACAATAATCGATGCGGTTATCGAGCGTGCAGTGCAAGAATACGAGAAGAAAGCAGCAAGGTACGGCGAGGCGGGTATAGACTTCGGCGATGTCGAGCGTCAGATAATGCTCTCTGTTGTTGACAGCAAATGGATTGACCACATAGACGCAATGGACGCTCTGCGCAAGGGTATTGGTCTTCGCGCTTATGGACAGCGTGACCCTGTACAAAGCTATCAGCAAGAGGGCTTTGAGATGTTCGACCAAATGATAATAAACATTCAGCGTGATATAGTTTTGCTTGCGCTTAAGGGAGAATTCCAGATTGCATCCAACGAAACAAAGCCAAAAATCAGCAATGCCAAGTTGGAAGAAAACCAGTATCCCGAGCATCTCATCACTAATGAGCATGGCAGCGCAGTGAACAAAAACAAAAATGTGGGAAGAAACGACCCGTGTCCCTGCGGAAGCGGTCAAAAATTCAAAAATTGCTGCGGACGGAGAGGATAATAAGGAGATAGTATGATAGAATTAGACGCGCCGAGAGCAAAGCTCAGTCAACTAAGGCAGATACTTAAAAGCGTCGGAGACTCTCTTTGACCTCGACGGATTAAGGAGTAAACAGAAAGAACTGACAGATAAGCAGCATTCGGACGATTTTTGGTCGGATATGACCGCCGCACAGGCTGTGAATCAAGAAATAAAAAAGGTCAACAGCAAAATAAACAATTACACTAAGCTGGCTGCTTCAGTGGAGGATTGTATTACTCTTGCCGATATGGCGGAGGAATACGGCGCGTCGGAAGAGCTGCCCGCCTTGCTTGCCGAGGTCGAAAGGCTGGAAAAAAGCATTGAGGAGCTGCGCATCTCCACCCTTTTGAGGGGCAAATACGACAGTGCCAACGCAATACTGACAATACATGCCGGCGCCGGAGGCACAGAGGCGCAGGATTGGGCGAATATGCTCTACAGAATGTATACCCGCTACGCGGAGATGAAAGGCTACTCGCTTAAGGTAATGGATTACCTTGACGGCGAAGAGGCGGGAATCAAGAGCGTTACTTTCCAGCTTTCGGGAGAGAATGCCTACGGCTATCTCAAGGCCGAAAAGGGTGTGCATAGACTGGTGAGGATATCGCCTTTTGACAGCAACAGCCGCCGCCATACTTCTTTCGCTGCGCTTGAGGTCATGCCCGAAATTATCGATGAAACCGAAATAAAAATCAATCCTGAGGATTTGAGAGTAGATACCTACAGAAGCAGCGGAGCGGGCGGTCAGCATGTCAACAAAACTGATTCGGCGATAAGGATAACTCATATACCGACTGGTATCGTAGTGGCTTGCCAGAATGAGAGGAGTCAGATTCAAAACCGCGAAGTGGCGATGATGATGCTTAAGTCCAAGCTTGCCGAAAAAAAAGAAAGAGAACAGATGGAGCATCTTCAAGAAATCAAGGGACAGCTCAAAAAAATCGAGTGGGGCAGTCAAATCCGCTCTTATGTTTTTTGCCCGTATACCATGGTTAAGGATCATCGCACGGGTTACGAGACGGGCAATGTGACCGCGGTAATGGACGGCGAAATAGAGGACCTTATTACGGAATATTTGAAGAAGGCACAATGAACGATTTGCAGAACAAAAAACAACTCACCATACTAGCAATAGAGACTTCTTGTGACGAAACCGCAAGCGCCGTACTTCGGGACGGGAAGGTGCTAAGCTCTGTGATATCCACTCAAATAGAGATACACCGCCGATTCGGGGGAGTAGTGCCCGAAATAGCCTCGAGAAATCACACGCTTGCAATAGGCGCCGTGGTAGAGGAGGCAATATCAAAAAGCGGTATAGCGCTAGGCGAGGTGGATGCAATTGCCGTAACTTACGGCGCGGGGCTGCTGGGCGCATTGCTGGTAGGAGTGTCCTATGCTAAGGGGCTTGCATATGCCCTCCAAAAGCCCATAATCGGAGTTAATCATATCAGAGGACATATTGCCGCCAATTATATAGCTCATCCGGAGTTGAAGCCCCCGTATGTCTCCTTAATTGTCAGCGGAGGGCATACTGCCGTTGCCGTTGTGGAGAGTTATACACAGCTTAATATCGCAGGCAGCACCTGCGACGACGCCGCAGGTGAAGCGTTTGATAAGGTGGCGCGTGTCTTAGGATTGCCCTATCCCGGCGGTCCAGAGATAGAAAAACTTGCCAAGGAAGGCAAAGCCGTAATCAAACTGCCCATTGCCAAAGCCGCCAACCCCCTCGATTTTTCTTACAGCGGGCTGAAAACCGCCGTAATCAACTACATTCATAATATTGAGCAAAAAGGCGGAGAGATTAATAAGGCGGATATCGCGGCATCCTTCCAAAACGCCGCAATCACCGCGCTCATAAGAAATTCTATCGCTGTTGCGAATTCAAAAAACATCAAACAAATAGCAATATCCGGCGGAGTGGGCGCAAATCAGGAGCTGAGACAAGAGATAAGCAAAATCGCTGAAGCTAGCGGTATAACAGTGCTTTATCCTCCGTTATGGCTGTGCACTGATAATGCCGCAATGATAGGCATGGAAGCGACTGTTCAGATAAGAGAGGGCATGCCTTTTTCTCCCTTATCGCTGGATGCAAAAGCTACGGTTTGCCTGTAGCCCTTTGATTAGTCTGATTATTGAATAAGCGGCGGCAACCGTTTTTGGGGAGCGGCAGGAGGCAATTCAAGGCAAATGAGCAAAGCAACGCCCGAATCGGCTGACTTGTATAAATATTTATATAATTATTAGGTTTTGTTGTGTTAAACATTTGACTATAACCAAAAATGTTGTTAGAATTAGTTTGCTTGTGTGCAAATACAGGCGGATTTTGTGTTACTTTAGGACGAGCGAGGGCAAAGTGTATACAAAAATTAAAAACATAATAGAAGGTAATCCGTCAAGAGTTGTCGGGCTGAAGCAAGTCTTGAAGGGTATCATAGACGGCACAGTATGGTGTGTCATAGTGTCGTCGGACAGTGACGAATTTATTAAGTCTAAAGTCGCCGAAGCAGTTAGTCAAGCAAGGGTATCTATTGAGCAGATAGACAGCAAAGAAGTACTTGGAAGGCTGGTCAATATAGATGTGCCAGCGGCGGTAGTAGGACTAGTAAAACAGTCATAACAACAACTATGAGTGATTCCAGGGGTTGTGGAGTACTCATCCGATCTATTCTATAAGGAGGTAACAAAATGCCAACAGTCAATCAGTTAATTAGGCACGGTAGAGAGAAGCAGACAAGCAAGACATTGTCCCCTATTTTGGAGAGGTGCCCGCAAAAGCGCGGCGTATGCTTGTCCGTTACTACAACTACTCCCAAGAAGCCTAATTCTGCTATGCGTAAGATTGCAAGAGTGCGTCTTTCGAACGGTTTGGAAGGTACCATATACATTCCCGGTATCGGCCACAATCTTCAAGAGCACAGTGTAGTATTGGTACGCGGCGGCAGAGTTAAGGATTTGCCGGGTGTTAGATATCATATCGTGCGTGGTACTCTTGATACGGCGGGCGTTGCAAAACGCAAGCAGTCTCGTTCAAAGTACGGCGCAAAGAGACCTAAGTAATTAAATTTCGGATGACGAAAATCAACTATTAAATCAAGGAGGAAGCAATATGCCTAGAAGAAGCGGTGTTCCTAAGCGTGATGTGTTGCCCGATCCTATATATAACGACAAGGTTGTTACAAAGCTAATCAACCAGATTATGTATGATGGAAAGAAAGGCAATGCTCAGCAGATTGTATACGGAGCATTTAAGATTATAGAGAATAAAATGGGTCAAAATCCTCATGAGGTATTTTTGAAGGCGTTGGAGAACGCTATGCCTCAAGTGGAAGTTAAGGCAAGAAGAGTCGGCGGAGCAACTTATCAAGTTCCTATCGAGATACGCGCAGAGCGTAAGCAGACATTGGGTATCCGTTGGCTGGTCAGCTATATGCGTAAGCGCAGCGAGAGAACGAGCGACGAGAGACTTGCCGCTGAATTAATGGACGCTTTTAACGGTGTGGGTGCCACAATCAAGAAGAGAGACGAAATGCATCGCATGGCAGATGCAAATAAGGCATTCGCTCATTATCGTTATTAAGAGCGGATTCATTTTTGCGTGTGGGGTGTGATATGAACAATAATGCATTGGAGCTTACCAGAAATATTGGCATTATGGCTCATATTGACGCCGGTAAAACAACAACTACAGAAAGGATTCTATATTACTCGGGCAAGATTCACCATAAGGGAGATGTCGACAAGGGCAACACCGAGATGGACTGGATGGTGCAGGAGCAAGAGCGAGGCATTACTATAACCTCCGCGGCGACAACTACGAGCTGGAAGGGTGTCAATATCAATATTATTGACACACCC
>CAYTUT010000053.1:0-10348 GCA_964441295.1 uncultured Christensenellaceae bacterium
CTCACTAAAACTGTCAGGACTTAGCACCTGACATAAGCAATTTTACCACTATTTATTTATAACAGTAAACAAAAATGCGGACAAAATATCCTTTGCGTTATAATTATTTTTTATGCTGTATCTCTAAAATACGAATACTTTGACCTTAGAGCGCTATTCGAAGAGTTCTTTGGCTTTTTCCCACACATCTTCGCTGACCTCGGCTCTGTCTCGGTCTGTGAAAATAACTGCTATGTTTTCTTCCTTAACACGCTCAAAAGCTTCAAAATATCTTTGCTTGACAATCTCTTGGACATCGCTCTTCTCGTATATTTCTTTGGCAACTCTGTTCGCTGTGCGTTTCTCGGTGCGGGCAAGCGGAGCATCAAGGAATATCGTAAGGTCAGGCAGCAATGTTTCTCTGGCTCTTTGATTGATTTGCATTACCCAGTCTATGCTCTCACTGTGGCAGTTGTACGCTACTGAAGAAAGGTAATATCTGTCGCATATTACGGTTATGCCCTTCTCAAGATGCGCGATAATGCCTTCGGGATTAAAAAGGTGCTCCAGACGGTCCGCCATAAACAGCGCGGCTATTGTTCTCTCGTCTCCCTCGATTTCGCCCGAAAGATATCTTCTAAGCAGCTTACCCGTCTCAAAAGAGGTGGGCTCGAATGTAACAAATGTGTCAACGCCTCCCGCCATAAGCCTCTCTGTCAAAAGCCTTGCATGGGTGCTTTTGCCGCTGCCGTCAGTGCCTTCAAAAACGATAAACTTACCTCTTTCCATATTACCTCCGACTGTATGTGAGCATATACAAATTTGCGCTCATGTTAGTATTTTCTAAAGTGATATTCTCTGGCAAATCCAGCTCGATAGGCGCAAAATTCCATATCTTGGTGATTCCCGCCGCTACCAGCCTCTCTGCGACTCCCTGCGCCGCATCCTTTGGCGTGCAGATTATCGCTATGTCTATATTATTATTGGACAGATATTGCTCAATCTTATCAAGTGGTAACAGCTCCACTCCCTTGGGAGCAATCTTGCCGGTATCGATATCAAATACCGCCTTGACGATAAAATTCTCTTTAATAAATCCACCGTAATTAGACAGCGCGGCGCCCACATTGCCGTATCCTATTATTATCAAATTATATTGTCTGGTCAACCCTAAAATGTCAGCGATTTCCTTCTTGAGCATCTCTACATTATAACCCAATCCCTGCTGTCCAAAGCCGCCGAAAGAGCACAAATCCTGCCTGACCTGCGAGGCAGTGACTCGCAATGCCGACGCAATCTTTGATGAAGGAATCCGCTCTACTCCATTCTCGGCTAATTCTTCGAGATATCTGTAATATCTCGGAAGTCTTCTTATCACCGCTTCTGATATGCTCTTGCCCTTCATAAACACTCCTTGATTATAAGTCTATATACACAACAATAGCTGTTACTCAACTGCGCCTGAAGGGATAACACTCAATAATATGCCCCTTCGCGAAAGCGCCCAAAACTAACCAAACCTAAACCTAATAACGCTAATATATTATCATATTTTTTTTTAATTTACAACACTATTCTATTAATATAGTGAAAAATTTGACAAATTTTGATTAGCAATATAAACTATCTGTATGAAGCTTTGGGCAAAGACGATTAAAGAGGAAAAATTGCTGAAAAACCTTGTTATGGAGAACAAATTGCCTCTGAATCTCGATAACTACGAGTCTTTTCTTATGGAAATATGCAACAAGATGGATATCTCCACACCTGTTACTTTGCCAACTCATTATAAGTATCTCGACTGCTTCAATATAGTCAAATATCTGCCCCGCGACTTTGTCGACCGTGTTGATTTTGATTTTTTCACCATCGAAAATATCGAATAAAAGCGCGGCGAATTGTAAGCTACGCGAATGCCGTTGATTAATTAGCGGACCTACAAAAAGGCATGACCCCAGAAATTTAGAATCATGCCTTCGCAACTTAATTTTTATTTACTTGTTTCCATTACAAAGATATCTCAACAAGGATAAGCGGCTTCTTTGCAATTAATTTTGTTGTAACAATATTGCTGTTTTTCGATTGTCTACTTTATTACGGTCATTCCGCACATATATTTGCGCAGTACTTCGGGTATGGTAACCGAGCCGTCAGCGTTTTGGAACTGCTCGACAATAGCAGGCAATATTCGGCTTGTTGCAAGTCCCGAACCGTTGAGAGTGTGTACAAAATTGTTGCGGCCGGTTAAAGCGTCACGGTACTTTGTGTTGTTGCGGCGCGCCTGATAATCGTTGGCATTGGATACAGAGCTGACTTCCTTGTATATCTTCATGCTCGGAATCCATACCTCAATATCATATGTCCTTGCCATGCTCGCACTGCAGTCGCCCGCTGCAAGCTTGCTGAGTCTATAATGAAGTCCCAGCTTCTCGACAAGGCGGCAAGCCTTGCCGACCAACTCCTCAAATGCCTCCATAGATTTGTCAGGATGAGCTAACTGCACCATCTCCACCTTATTGAATTGGTGACCTCTTATCATGCCTCTTTCTTCAGAGCCGTAGCTTCCCGCCTCTTTGCGGTAACACGGAGTGTACGCAAAAAGCTTCATGGGCAACTTGCTTTCATCAATGATTTCCCCTGCGTAAAGGTTGACCAGCGCAGTCTCCGCGGTAGGCAGCATAAAACGACCCTTTTTGCGGTCTTCTCCCTCCAGCCAGTAGACATCTTCGGCAAACTTGGGGAACTGTCCCGCGCCGAAGCCGCAATTATAATTGAGCATGTGCGGAGGTAATATAAACTCATAGCCGTCTGCAAGATGCTCTTCGATAAAATAATTCAATAATGCCCATTCCAGCTGTGCGCCCTTGCCTCTATAGAGCCAGTGTCCGCCGCCTGCAATTTTTACTCCCCTTTCGTAGTCAATGATATTAAGAGCGGAGCATATATCCACATGGTTTTTGCACTCAAATCCAAATACGGGCACTTCGCCGAACACCTTAACTACCGTATTGCTTTCCTTCTCGCCTGCGATAAGATCCTCGTCAGGCATATTGGGCAATCCCGCGACATAGTCGAATATCCTATCTGTCAGCTCGTTGACAAAACTGTCGCCCTCGGCAATATCCTCTCCGATCTTGCGCATCTCCTCGAATATTTCCTCCACAGGCTGACCTGCCTTCTTCAGCCTTGGTATGTCTGCGGAGACCTTATTGCGTCTTGCCTTGAGCGCCTCTACTTCGGCAAGCTTTGCGCGGCGCGAAGCATCCCAGGACAGTAATTCGCCAAAATCCGCTCTATAGCCCTTCTTGGCAAGCGCTTCTTGAACTTTTTCAGGGGTATTCCTTATAAGGTTAATGTCTATCATAGTAATTCTCCTATCTTTTCCAGTTAATTATACTCCAACGGGCCTGAGCGCGCAAGCATTTATTAATCCGTATCGCATTGTCTAAGGTAATTTTCTACGATAAACGTAAAAATTGCTTGTCACTTCTGTCAAATTGCTGCCGTCCATGCTTAATAACAAGCAAAAATATTGTTGACAAAGCTTTTGCGCGTGTGTTA
Organism: uncultured Christensenellaceae bacterium; assembly: GCA_964441295.1. GTDB lineage: Bacteria > Bacillota > Clostridia > Christensenellales > CAG-1252 > SACC01. The sequence continues at coordinate 3,541 of CAYTUT010000053.1, forward strand.
TTATAAAAATACTTTAGCACGCTAAAGCGATAAAGCCAAAGAGGTATTATGAAAAGATATGACCGTATTACTCCGGAAGGAACCAGAGATTATGTACTCAAAGAGTGCCGATTGCTGAGAAGCGCGGACACCAAGCTGCGCGCTCTATATGACAGCTACGGATATTCTGAGGTTATAACCCCCTCGATTGAATTTTACGATGTGTTTTCCGAGGGTGTGGGCCGCGTTTCGCAAAACGAACTGTACACGCTCACAGACAGTTACGGACGACTGCTCACTATGCGGCCCGACTCTACCAAGCCTATTGCAAGGCTGTATGCCGCGCATCTGCAAAAGTTGGAGCTGCCCTTGAAACTGTTCTACAGCCAGCCGGTCTTCAGGCGCAATATCAAGCTGTACAAAAAATCTGACGAAAACATGCAGACGGGCGTTGAGTTGCTGGGAATCAACAATTTTAAGGCGGACCTTGAGATAATAATGCTTTCTATAAAAAGCATGCGTCTGCTTTTCTCGGATGATTTTATTATCGAGATCGGTCACATGGGATTTATCAAAGCATTGCTCAACGAATTGGATATTGCCGTCAAGAAGGATGTGCGCCACGCCATTGCGACCAAAAACTATCCCGAGCTCAACCGCCTTGCCGAGCTGGGCGGCGAACGCGCAGCAATCCTCAAGCGGCTTCCCGAGCTGTTCGGCGCAAGCTCCGTTTTGACTCTTGCCGAGAGTATATTTACAGATGCTACCTCTTTAGAAGCGCTTAAGCAGCTAAAGGATGTGCTCAAGGTGCTTGACGACAACGGACTTACGGACAATGTGCTTGTGGATCTAGCCGTGATCAATGATTACGAGTACTATACGGGCATTGTCTTTAAGGGCTTTGTAAAAAATGAGAGCCGCGAAATACTCTCCGGCGGACGCTATGATACCCTTTACGGCGATTACGGACTAAATGTGCCCGCAGTCGGCTTCGCAATCAATACCGACGAAGCGGCAAGAATATTACTAAAAAAACAAATAGGCGAGGATACAAAAGGCAAAATTATCGCCATATACACCGACAACCCCGATTTGTTCGCACTGGGTGAGATAATCGAGGCTTACAACGCTAAGGGGGTCAAGTGCGCCATATCACTATTCGATGATATTGCCTCAAGCCTGCGCTGGGCCAAAAAAATCGGAGCGGACAAGCTTATCACTGTAATCGGCGGAATAGCGGAAGAGGTGAAGCTATGAGTATGCTTAACATCGCCCTAACAAAGGGCAGGCTGGAAAAATACACTATCGAGTTGCTGGAAAAGTCAGGCATCGACTGCTCTACCCTTGTCAACAAGGGACGCAAGCTGATAATCAATCTCGACGACCGTTATAATATTGTGTTCGCCAAAGCGGCGGATGTGGTTACCTATGTCGAATACGGCGTAGCGGATGTGGGCGTTGTAGGCAAGGATACCCTGATGGAAATGAACCGCGCCGTTTATGAGATAATGGACTTAGACTTCGGCAAATGCCGCTTTGCTCTTGCCGCTCTCAAGGACAGCAATTTTTATTCGGGCTACAACATCAAGACTATTGCGACAAAGTATCCCGAGGTTGCCAAGCAGTTCTTCGAGGGAAAGCAAATGGATGTGGAGATTGTCAAAATTGAAGGCTCAGTGGAACTCGCTCCCATACTTAAACTCGCCGACGGAATAGTGGATATTGTAGAGACAGGCACAACGCTTAAGGAAAACGGACTGGAGGTTGTGGAGTTTTTTGCCGACGTATCGGCGCGGCTTATTGCCAACACGGGCAGTTTGAAGCTCAAAAAGAAACAGATTGAGGAGCTGACAACCAGATTGAGGGATTGATTATGAGAATAATTTATGCAAACAACCAAAGCGAATATGCTTTTTTGAGCGAGTTGCGCACCCGTGCTGCCGAAACAGGCCGCGAGGTGATTGATACCGTTGCGAAAATTATTGACCGTGTCCGCACGGAGGGCGACAGCGCCATGCTCGAGTATGCCAAAAGCTTTGATAATGCGGACAGTATAAAGAAATTTACCAAGAAAGATTTTAGAAAGGCGTATGACCGCGCGGATCCGGCTTTTAGAACCGCTTTAACCCAAGCGGCAAAAAACATAAAGGCTTTTCACAAAAAACAGCTCAAAAGAGGATACACGCTCACTCAAAATAATTGTGAAATCGGTCAAATTGTCAGAGGGCTCGAAAAGGTCGGCGTATATGTGCCGGGAGGCACTGCCGCATACCCTTCGTCGGTTTTGATGAATGTTATACCCGCAAAGCTAGCTAAAGTCTACAAAATTGTAATCATTACGCCGCCTTTGAAGGACGGCGGCGCTAATACCGATATCCTTGCAAGCGCATATATTGCAGGCGCTGACGAATTGTTCACTGTAGGAGGCGCGCACGGCATTGCGGCGCTTGCATACGGTACAGAGAGCATACCCCGTGTTGACAAAATCGTAGGTCCCGGCAACATCTATGTCGCCACCGCCAAAAAGCTCGTCTACGGAGCGGTAGATATCGATATGATAGCCGGCCCTTCCGAGATAATGATAATGGCGGACAAGGACGCCAACGCGCGCTTTATCGCCGCCGATATGCTATCTCAGGCCGAACACGATTGCCTTGCCTCCTCGATACTTGTAACCGACGACGAATCTATCGCTGCAGAGGTTGCGGCTGAGCTAGCGGAGCAATCCGCCAAGCTGCCAAGACGACAGATTATCGATACGGCGCTAAGGGACTTTGGAGGGATAATCATCTGCGGCAGCAACCAAAAAATGATCGAACTTGTTAATCTCGCGGCACCGGAGCATCTGGAAATAATGCTCAACAATCCTAAGGAGTATCTTCCTTATATTAAAAACGCCGGTTCGATCTTTCTCGGCGACTACTCGCCCGAGCCTTTGGGGGACTATTACGCGGGAGCCAACCATGTGTTGCCCACCTCGGGTACTGCAAGATTCTATTCGCCTTTATCCGTGGACAGCTTCATTAAGAAGATACAATTCGTATATTACACCAAAGAAGAGTTGCAAAAAGCCGGCGCTGATATAGTTACAATCGCCGCAAGGGAAGGGCTGGCGGCGCATGCCGCTTCTGTCAAAGCGAGGTTACAATGAGTTACAAGATAGAACAACGCCTGCTTGAAATGGTGCCTTACAAGCCCATTAGCGGCGATTACAAGATAAGGCTTGACGCCAACGAATCTTTTCTCGGCATACCCGAAGCGGCGCGCAAAGAGCTTGCCGAGGCGGTCGCTTCAATCAGCTTCAACCGCTACCCCGACGCTTACGCTACGGAGCTATGCGCGGCTTTTGGAAAGTTTCACGGCGTTGCTTATGACAACATTATGGCAGGCAATGGCTCTGATGAGATTATCAATATTATATGCCAAGCCTTTTTGAGGGACAACGGCAAGGTGCTCATCCTGCCGCCTGACTTCTCTATGTACGCATTCTATACAGCTCTGCGCCGCGGACAACTAATCGAATACCCTACCAAAGAGGATTACGGAGCGGATATCGGCGAAGTGCTAAGTTTAATCAAGAAGGCAGATGCGGATATAGTGATATTCTCCAACCCGTGCAACCCGACTTCGCGAATTATCCCGCGGGAAGACGTTCTATATCTTGCCAAAAACGCCGATTGCTTAGTGGTTGTTGACGAGGCTTATATGGACTTTTCGGATCAGTCTGTTCTTGATTATGTCTGTGACTATCCCAACTTAATAGTACTGCGGACTATGAGCAAGGCATTTGCTTGCGCCGCGCTGCGCGTGGGGTTTGCCGTATCCAACAAACAGCTGACCGATATCCTCAAAGCCGTTAAGTCCCCTTATAATGTAAATGCAGTCAGCCAAGTATTTGCAAAAATACTGCTCAAATATAAAGATGAAGCAAAGGCGGCTGTAAGGTGTATAATAGAATCAAGGGACGCGCTATTCGAGGAGCTTTGCGCCTTAGGCGCCGTTATGGGCAGTCCCTTTGCGCCGCTAAGGCCTTCTGCTAACTTTGTGTTCGTCAAAACCGATAAAGCGGCTGAAATCTACAAAAAACTTTTGTCGGACGGAATAGCCGTTAGATGCTTCGAAAAAAGACTGCGCATTACCGCGGGAAGCAAGGCGGAAAATGCGCAAATAATCGATAAGTTGAGGTCATATTAATGAGAAAAGCGGAAATATCAAGAAAAACCAGGGAAACGGACATAGCATTGCGCCTTAATCTTGACGGCACAGGCTCGGACATCCAAACAGGCATAGGCTTTTTTGACCATATGCTTGCGGCTTTTGCAACGCATTCCGGCATTAATCTTTATATTCGCGCGACAGGCGACACGCATGTGGACGGACACCATACTGTCGAAGATATCGGCATTGCGCTTGGCAAAGCGCTAAAGGAAGCGCTCGGTGACAAAGCGGGCATTGTGCGTTTTGCAGATTGTTTTTTGCCTATGGATGAAGCTCTTGCCTTCGCGGCGCTCGACATATCCGGCAGAAGCTATCTAGACTATGAGGCGCGCTTTAGCGATGCGTTTTGCGGCGATTACGAAACAGCGCTTACCGAAGAATTTTTGCGGGCGCTAGCGTACAACGCGGAGTTGACGCTGCATGTGAAATGTATGTATGGGAACAACGCGCACCACAAAACCGAAGCCATATTTAAGGCGGTAGCGCGCTGTCTGCGCATGGCGATACGAATAGAGGGTTCGCAAGTGCTCTCCTCAAAGGGCGTTTTATGATAGGAGTAATCGATTACGGTCTGGGCAACATGTTCAGCCTTGGCAATGCGCTCAAGCATATCAAGGCGGAGTTTTGCACGGTTCAATCCCCTGAGGAGATAACAGGGCTCAACGGCTTGATACTCCCGGGAGTCGGCGCCTTCCCCGAGGGAATAAAAAAATTGAAAGCAAAGGCGATGGATAAGCTCTTGCGCGAATACAAACTGCCTATTCTCGGCATTTGCTTAGGCATGCAGCTCTTGTTCGACGAAAGCGAAGAATTCGGCATACATAAGGGGCTGGGGCTGATTAGCGGCCGTGTTGTGAAGCTCCAGAACGCTCCCAAGATTCCCCATATGGGCTGGAACGCGCTGGATATCCAGATTTCCACCCCGCTGACTTCACACCTGCCGGTCAATCCGCACATGTATTTTGTACACTCCTTTAAGGCAGTTACAGAGAAGGCATATCTAGCGGCGGCAACAGACTACTATCAGCAAATAACCGCCATTGCATGCCGTGACAATGTGTACGGCACACAGTTCCATCCCGAAAAAAGCGGTGATTCGGGAATACAAGTCCTGAGAAACTTTATTAATCTTTGCGAGGACGCGCTATGATAGTTATACCTGCAATAGACTTGTTGGACGGAAAATGCGTGCGCCTGTATCAGGGCGACTATAACAGGGCTGACACCGTAGCCGCTGACCCTGTGGATACCGCCCTGCGCTTTCTTGACGAGGGCGCTACTTCACTGCATGTTGTTGACCTTGACGGAGCGCGCGAGGGAAAGCCCCTCAACTTTCATGTCCTTGAAAAGCTGACCGGACTTGGACTCTCTGTGCAAACGGGCGGCGGAATACGCAATATGGAGAGCGTGAAAAATTGCTTTTCATTAGGAGTAAAAGAAGTCATCGTGGGCTCTGCCGCCGTATCTGACAGATCTTTTCTTCTTGAAGCCTTATCGCTATATCCTGAAAGAATTATTGCGGGCGTCGATGCAAAATTTGGCTTTGTCAAGACTTCGGGATGGTTGGAAAACAGCGGACTTTTTTATCTCGACTTCGCAAAAGAACTGGTCAAAACAGGCATTAAGAAGATTATATATACGGATATATCAAGAGACGGCACATTAGAGGGCGTTAATCTGGAGCATTTAACCGCGCTCAAGCAAGAAGCAGACTGCAGCATAGTCGCTAGCGGCGGCGTAAGGGATATGAACGATATTGAAGCGTTGCTCCAACTGGGTGTATACGGCGCAATATGCGGAAAGAGCATATATTCGGGCACGCTGTCATTGAGAAAGGCTGTTGAGAGGGCAAAATGTTATCAAAAAGAATAATTCCTTGCTTGGATGTCAAGGAAGGCAGAGTAGTAAAGGGCACAAATTTTGTCAACCTGCATGACGCGGGCGACCCTGTGGAATGCGCTAAAGAGTACAATCGTCAAGGCGCGGACGAAATTGTTTTTCTTGACATTACCGCTACAAACGAACAGCGAAAGACGATTTGCGATATTGTGGCAAAGACTGCCGAACAGGTCTTTGTGCCCCTAACTGTAGGAGGCGGTATATCCACATTGGAGGATATACGCAAAATACTCCGCTCCGGAGCGGACAAGGTATCTCTCAACTCCGCCGCGGTACGCAATCCGCGATTAATTTCTGAGGGCGCTGACAGCTTCGGCAGTCAGTGCATTGTGCTTGCCGCCGATGTGAAGCGCATGGATAACGGCAGATACAATATCTTTGTTAACGGCGGCAGAATCGATACGGGCATCGATGCCCTCGGCTGGATAATAGAGGCCGAAAAGCTCGGCGCGGGTGAGATACTCCTCACCTCAATGGACGCGGACGGCACCAAGCAGGGCTTTGATATCGATATTACACGCGCGGTCTCCGAACTCTGCTCGATACCGGTAATCGCCTCGGGCGGATGCGGCAGTCTTGAGCACTTCAGAGAGGTTTTTGAGCAAGGCAAAGCAGACGCGGCGCTTGCCGCCTCGCTGTTTCACTACGGCATGCTGACTGTCAAAGAGGTAAAAAGTTATCTCAGACAATATAATATACCCGTGAGGTTATA
>CAYTUT010000054.1:0-10212 GCA_964441295.1 uncultured Christensenellaceae bacterium
ATGATTGTATTTGCACATACAATTGTTATGAACACATAAAGCAATATATAGATAATAATAAAATAGATATTCAGGCTTTATTTAAGAAAAAGAAGCTTAAAGCTTCAGAAATTGCCGCAGATACAACAAACTTGGATGTTACACATACTTTTTATAATAAACATTGCGCATTTACCGGAGCTTTAAAAATATTAAGAAAAGAAGCTATGCAGTATGTAGTTAATTCAGGTGGAATATGTCATGATACCCTTAATAGAGAAATCAATTATCTTATTGTAGGTAATTTGGATTACAAAAACAAAACAAAAAAAGTAATAAAAGCGGAAGAATTAATAGCTAAAGGATACGAGTTGCAAATAATAAGCGAAAGTGTTTTTGAGGATATAATTAAATATGAAGAAGAGAGCTGACGGGCGCTTTTGCAAGCGCATGGTTATTAACGGCAAAACAAAGCACTTTTATGGTGAGACTGAGCGTGAGGTTTATCGAAAGATAGCTGAACAGGAGATGCGCTTGACTAAAGGTCGCTTATTTGAAGACGCGGCTGACGATTGGTGGGCAGAGCACAGCAAGACTATTGAGTACAACACTGCTCAATGCTACCGCGCGCCGCTCAAGGACGTCAAAAAGACTTTTAGTGGTCTGCGCGTGACGGACATCCTTCCGCTTGATGTCCAGGCGCTGCTTAACCGGTTAGCTCGGCAAGGCTTAGCGCGTCAGACAGTTAAATTACGTCTCATTGTAGCGCGTCTTATCTTTGATTATTTAATGCTTAACGGTGAGGTGGGAGCTAACCCCGCAGCAAGCTGTAAAGTCCCTAAGAACGCTACTGACGCGGTTAAGGTGTCAGCATCGACTGAGGCAGAGCTTGAGTCAATCGATAACAACGCGGACAAGCCGTTTGGTCTGTTTGCGTTACTCCTGTCTTATACCGGCATGCGTCGCAGTGAGGCTTTGGCGTTAAGGTGGGAAGACATAGACTTACAGCAACGAACAATCCATGTAAATAAAGCCGTCGTCTTTAAGAACAATAAGCCTACGGTTAAGCCGCGCCCAAAGACACGCGCAGGTGTGCGCGTTATCATAATAAGAGAAAGGCTCTTAGAGGAACTGCTCAAGCGCAAGCAATCAAAAGGATATTTGTTTGTAAATACTAAAAGCGAGCTGTTAACTCGCAAGCAATACTGGAAGGCATGGGTAGAGTATTGCAAGAACATAGGCATTGGCACTAACAGTGTTAAGCTGCGGCATGCATACTCAACTGCGCTTTATGAGGCAGGCATTGACGCTAAAGCAGGCATCACGCAGACCGGACATTCTTCTACCGGCGTGCTTGAAAATATCTACCAAGAAGTGCGCGAGTCACAGCGCCAAACCATAGCTGAAAAACTGCGTCAATATGACACTAAACGCGTCAAAAGTGTGTCAGCAAAAAAAAATAGTCCTTGATACCCTCGTATAACTCTAATCTTATTGCAAAATAACAATGCGATTGGAAATCGTGTTTACTCCATAAGGGTAACTAGGGTTCAAATCCCTAACTCTCCGCCAAAAGTGCCTTATTTTAGGGCACTTTTTATTTGCATAAAGTTAACAATTACAAAATTATAACATACATAAAGTAGCATATTATAGCACAAAGATACATATAAAAAGGGGCAAAATGGGGTAGAAATAATATGTGGGTACAAAGTAGGTACAAAATATGAAGAAAGAAGCCCCGCAAGTAGGTCTTCCTGTTATAACAAAGTCAAGTGCTCATGTAAAAGCCAGATAATTCCATATTTTGTGGAAGCCTAAAAGCTCTTCTCTTTCCTACAGAGCTGCTATGATCATATCTACTATTTATTCTTTTTTCATTTTTCTCTTCCTTATTGTATATGCTAACGTTTTATTGCTTTTAGAATTATCTGATAGAACTTTCCGTTTTTCGTTTCGATTTTAAGCGAATTCGGTTCATCGCTTTGCGGATATGTGACATTTTCTATTTCGTCCAACTCCATCATTAATACCTCGCCAATAGTGTAAAGTAATTCGTTATTCATATTGTACCTCCTTCAAAAATTAGTCGCACTCGCTTGGAATAATTTAATTATATATTGGTAGTTACTTGGAGTGCAACTATCTGTAAGCAATATCTTTCATAATAATTATTAGTTGGAGGTGCTTGGAATGGATAATTTGTCACTTTTTGCCGAACGGCTAATTGAACTAAAAGAAGAATACGAGTTAAGCAATCTTCAGCTTGAAAGGATTTGCGGTTGTAAAAATCAATCAATATCGACTTGGTTAACTCGCAATGTCTATCCAAAGCTAGTTAACCTTCTGAGGATGTCAGATTATTTTCAATGTTCCATTGATTATTTGCTCGGTTTAACCGATGATAGAAGTATTGAACGAACACGCGCTCACAGCAACTTTATTACAAGAGCCAATGAGCTTGCCGCAAAAAATAATGTATCAAAATATCGTATTGCAAAAGAATGTGGTTTTGATAAGGGCAATTTTACTAAATGGGCTTCAAGAGGAATGCTCCCGCAAACCGAATCTCTTATTGCTATTGCCAATTATTTTGACTGCACTGTCGAGTATTTGTTAGGTCTGTCCGACCGACATTAACATATTGCCTTTTATAATCAATAATATACCCTCAATACATCCTATGCCGTTATAGAAATTTATCGGCTAGCTGTTTCCCTCTTTATTAACAATCAATAAATTATCCAATGCGACGGCAGCCTGCTTATCGCTACTCTTTAAGAAATAAGTGTATATCGGTGGTCGTGGAAGCTCTGGCGTGACCAGCTTTTGCAGAAACCGCAGTAACGTGTACGCCTGCATTGATCTGGAGAGTGATATTGGTATGGCGCAGACTATACAAGGAGTGATGCTTGATATCCGCCTCGTCCAATACCCAGTCCAGCCATTTTTGAAATGTTGTGGGATTAATTTAATATCAATACTCAACTCACCGCTGTTGCAGATTATTTTTGCAATCTCGTATGGATGTGAATAGGTACTAGTGAAAATTGATATGTCCCCTTGACACTAAGCATATAAAAAGTCTGCATTATGTTTGAGACTTAAAAATTAGTTTTGGTTATATTCGACTTGTATACTTGTAGTTACATTGAAATCACGGTTGACATAGATATGTTATAATGCAATAATTAATATAAAGAAGATTGTGTTAGAGGTTGTATGGGTAAAGAAGCTACTATTAGAAGAAAAAGCACCAAAACGCCAGTTGTATTATACAGGCTATGCTTAAAGGTTGCCTTTGCATCGCTTATTATGCTGTGTGGATTGACGCTGGAAAAGGGTTTTATCGCCAAAGATAGGCTGTATATGCTTTCGCTTACATTTGCAGCAATTTTTGCGGTGCTGTATCAAATAATCTATTATTTTTATAAAATGAGCGGCGATGATATCAATTATAACAATAACCCTCTTAATTATCAAATTTTTTTGATGTTGAGAACAATATCATTTTTGGGAGGTGTTGCGCTTATAGTTGCTAGCGCTAATACGGTTAACAGTATAGGGAGCATTGGGATTAAGTTGCTTGGCTCAATAGGTATTATTGCAGGCTTTGCGTTATGCCAATTAATATATAACAACAGCAATCTTTTTTCTCATATCTCCACATTCTTTAGCAATGCTACTGTAGGTATAACCGTATACACAACTTATTACGCATACGCGCACGGCTTTAATTATGGATTTTTTATCCTTATAGCCGGCGCCATTTTATCCAATGTTATAGGAGAAGCGGCGTTTTATTTCTATAATAAAAACAAACACAAGTATGACGATCTTGACAGAAAAATGCATCAAAGCATACGGTTGATGTATCTTGCGCGCAATACTTTGGCGCTTATCATAGTGTACCTTCTTATCGTTTTGCTGATACTGACCGGCAGTCTGGAAGTTTTTGCTCAAAGCAATTTGTTCGAATATGTCACCAAGCTGCTCCCTATACTTATCAGCATAATAACGGTGAGCGTTTTGCTTTACAATAATTTTAAAAAACCAAGCCAAATAATAAAAACTTTTGCACCGCTTAAGGAAGAACGCTACTTTGTTACAAGTCTAAAAGAGAAGTATCCGAGCGGTACTCTCGTAAAGAGTCTTGCCTATCTTATGGACAACATGAATGCAAAAAAGGGCTACAAAAGGTATAGCGGAGAGGATTATTATTATCATCCCTTGAATGTTGCCAAAATTCTTATAGATAGCGGAATAACTGATGAAGATACCTTGACGGCTGCGCTCCTGCACGATTGTATCGAGGATTTACCCGGCTGTGATATGGCAAAAATTGCCGTATTGGCTAATACGCAAGTGGCGCATATCGTCGATATGGTGTCAAAGAGAAAGGACTTGGATTACAAAGAGGAAAATAATATGCGTCAATATCTTGATGTTATCAAGACCGACGCGAGGGCAACAGCGGTAAAGATTGCCGACAGAATGCATAATATGAGCTCGTTAAACAATGCAAGCGAGGAAAAGCGCATAAAAAAATGGGCAGAGACAAAGAAGTTTTATTTGCCTCTTATTGAAGAGGTTAGCAAGAAATATCCCGAATACGGCAAGTTGTTCGGCGATGCCAAGAGCTTTTTTGAGGAAGGCGGAGCGCAATACGGGGTTTAACAAAAATTGTTGTATTGTTCATTTTGAACAATCTTATAGTTCAATAGCGCTGCTTGCCCGCGGCATAATGATACCGTAATATGCGTCAAGTTTTTTTTGGGGGGGGACAAGGACAAATATTTAATCGCAGAATGTTGTCAAAAAATGTCTTAATGTTACTGATTTGGTAGAAAATATTGCAAAATCATAAATATCGTGCTACCATTTCATTACACATAATCTTTTATGGGGGGGGGTTACGATTATGAAAGTAAAAACAATCATTATTTCAATATTATTGATGCTAATATGTAGCTTGTTTTTTGTGGGGTGCAATACTACTTCCGATGGTGTGCCCTCACAATATCAGGGTACATATGCCGATGCGCAGTACGGCACCGTCTATGTTAATAATGCCGGCGCAAGAATAGGTAATTCTTCCGGTTCCTATGTGCTGTTCGTGGCCGTACGCAGATCGACCGGCGCTGCATGGCAACGGGGCGTACTTGTAGATACTAACGGCGCTTATAAGGATTTTGATTACTCAAGCGATAAGACATTCACCTTTTCGCACAGCTCGGGTGTTGACTTTAACGATGTTGGCGGCGGAGCCTATTTCACCGGCAATTTCGGAAGTTACGGCACTTCTCACACCGCAATCTATGTCAATTATGTTGACGAGTACGGAGCAGCAAAAAAACAGGCTTTTATTAAGTCATGAGAAACAAAACAAAATTATTCACACTTCTGACAATTATGATAACACTCCTTAGCGCATTGTCTTTTGGCGGCTGCGCTAAGGATTATTATGCTTTTCAAGGCAGTACTATAATCGAAATGCCGCAAGAAGAAATAGGCGGTTTCTGTGAATTCGAAGCGTACAGCAGCTACAGTAAATTCAAAAAAAGCGATTTGGCAAAAAAATCCGTAGCCTTGAACAGGCCCCTCAAAGACGACAGATATAACAGAAATTATTTTGACGATAAAAATCTCCTGGTTGTTAAGTTCAACAGGAACGAAAGCGGACGCGAATATTTCGTCAAAGATGTAAATTTCAGTTCAACCGTTTGTGAGGTCGAATTGTTTAATAGAAGCAATGGTACTCTTGCCGAAGAGGCGACCTATTATTGCTTTATCGAAACAGCTAATGATGTTGACTCTGTAACGCAAATCAGCCTTAGTATTACCGAGTTGGATTACGAAATCACAGGCGCCGCGGAATACATCAACAGTAAAAACAAGCTGTATTTGATTGAAGGAAAGCAAAATGCTATTTCCTCATACGCCCTGCGAAGCAGTCAAGGTCTCTCCGAATTCGCTATTCTTGACAACTTGCCCACCAATTATTTCAGATATCGAATGCTGGAAAAGGAAAACGGCTTTTATGACGCACACGACCAGTTATTGATAATCGTGCCCTCTTCGTCCATTATGCATTGGTCTGTAGTCGTTGAGCATACATCTATTACGCTTTATTCCTTTTCTTCCTCCAATTACGGATTCGGCGGCGAGGGCATTATCAGCTACCATCTTCTCCTTGCTGTAAGCGTTCCGAAGGGCGCCGAATACAATATGGTCACCTGTAATATGCTCTATGAGTATCTGGACAACAAACAAAATGAAAATATAACTTATTCGATAAATCTTACACGAACTGAAATCAGCGATGATATAGTTAAATACGAGGGACAAATTGATTAGGATTAATAATGTAAAAAAGATTTTTCATAACGGAACAAATGATTTTATTGCGCTTGATTCAATCAGTATGACAATACCTGATTGCTCGTTCACCGCAATTACCGGCAATAGCGGCAGCGGAAAATCAACCCTACTCAGCTTAATAGGGCTGTTAGACCGTGACTACAGCGGTGCAATAGATATCGATGGCATAGCGACAAAATACCTGAGCAACGAAAAAGCCGCAAGGTTCAGACTCAGCAACATTGGCTTCGTGTTCCAAGCCTTCCATCTAGAGCCTGCATTTTCGGCATATGAAAATATTGAGTTGCCGCTTATTATTTCGGGAATGGCTAGCGCCAAAAGACGCAAAATCATACTTGATTATATGGAAAGATTCGGCCTGTCCGATAAGGTTAATATAAAGGCAAAAAATTTGTCCGGCGGGGAGATGCAGAGAGTTGCAATAATAAGAGCGCTAATCAATAACCCCAGAATAATATTGGCGGACGAGCCGTGCGGCAATCTTGATTCTGCGAACGGCAAAATGATAATATCTCTTCTCAAAACTCTGGTTAACGAAAACTGCATAACCGTTATTTTGGTAACTCATAATGCAGAGGACGCTAAGCAGTGCGATAAAATCATTACTCTCGAAGATGGTAGGATAAAATACAATGAAGATATTGCAAGTGGCAAATAAATTATTCTTTAAGGATATTCAATATTATATTTTCTGCTTTTTTGTTGTTGCCGCGCTTATTTCGGTATCAATCAGCTTATTCTCATTAATCATTACTCTGCCTCGTAAGATTCAAAATGATATGCTGTCAAAAAATATTCACAGTCTTCATGTTTCGGTCAACAACCGCACTTTGTCCTATCAATTATTCGACAATGACAGTGCCTTTATTCAGGTAGCATACGATAATGTCACAGTCAACGCTTATATTGAATGCAACGACACCGTTGTGTATGCTAATAAGCTTTACAATGGCTCGGGCGTAATATTTAATAACACCCACGGCGCCGTAATAGGTCCTGAAGTTCCATGGAGTGACCTTGACAACTATGCCTATGAGGATGGCATTTTTTCAATATTTATAAGCACCTTCCTTCGCGACAGGCTCAATGCCGCAATTGGGGATATCCTTACACTGAGAGCGTCGCGCGACAACAGCGTTATAATGACCTATAGAATACGCGGCGATTACAGCAATAGCCTGATACCCTCTTTTGTAATACCCGTCAATTCCTTAATCGGGCTCAATTATTCTCCGTCAGAGACCTCCGTAATTATTTTTGGGAATCAGAATATATATCGTGATATCAAGCAATATCTTCGCAAAGGGTACGACATTTCGGATAAGCAAGGTTATATCAATACCCTCAAAGGCGCCGACAACATGCTGATTATCTCGTCTGTTCTGTTATTGATTTCTTCAACTGCGGGGGGAATAATCGTATATTGCACCATCGCCATGATAATATACAACAGACACAAAACCATTGGTCTCCTGCAGATGCTGGGGATGCGCAATACGGAAATACTGATGGTTCTTTACACCATATTGCAATTTGTTATTTCGCTTGCTATTTTATTCGCGTCCTTGCTCTCCACTGCGATTAACAGCTACATCTCCGATTTGTTCGGCAATATTCTTGGCATTTCTCTGCAATTGGAACTAAAACCTCTCCATGTGGCAGCCTCATGGCTGCTTTTCAATATTATTACCGGAATATCCGCGGTGTTCTGGCTAAGGGCGGTAAATAAGATTCAACCTGTTAGTATGGTAAAGGCGCGTGATTAATGGAGCGGACAAAACTTTTTTTGCTATCTATCAAGGGACTTAATTCGAGACGCGGCGCATCGCTTAGGATACTATTCTTTTTGTTTATGGTTATATTCCTTATAACAGTTTTTTTCAGTCTGAACACGGCCTATTACGCAGCTCACAAAAAGCTGTTGGAGAAAGACACTCAACTAAAAATCGTATATGTATATAACGGCGGCGAGGAAGTTATCTATACGCAAGAGATGATTGATTCGATGCAAGGCGTTGAGCATTCGGAATATCTGCTTAATTATCTGGATTACAAAAATAGTTATTACATTGAATACAATAACACAACGAGCGCCCTATATCCGCTTACCGGCTATATAATCGATGAGCGTATCCCGAGCATCTTCTTCTCGGCAAAAGGATGGGAGTTGAGTTTGGCAGAGGATGTTTCTCTCGATGGCTTTATTGCTAATGAGCGCTTTCTCGACGCTATAGGAATGCATGCCGATTTGGAAAACTACATCGGACAGCCTTTCAGTATGTTTGACGAGAATGGAAATGCCGTTTTTAACGGGTTGGTGCTGCGGGGCATACTCTTTGACGGGATAGACGAACCAGTGATTATTCTGCCCCACGAGCAGCTGCCTCCTCTTTTTATAATCAATATTGACTATTGCTTAGCGCTATACCCGTATCCCGCGCTTGCCGTCACGCAGATTGTGCATCAAGCTGAGGAGGTATTCGGCGAATATTCCGTGAATGCGCATGAGCATTTTACAGACGCGGCCGAATACCTTAACAATCTTTATGTGGTTGCGGTCAATCTTTTTGGCCTATGGGGAGGAATGCTGCTTTGCGCCATGCTTATCAGTCTTGTTTTTTTGGTAGTGTCCAATATTAACAGCCGAAAAAAATATTATGGAATAATTTTTGCTCAGGGGCTGTCTCTGAAAAAAATAGCGGCAATTAATATAATAGAAATGAGCATACTGTTTGTTTCGGCGTTCATGCTGGCAAGCTGCGCATTAGCCGCTGTATTGGAGGCTATTAAGTATTTTTTGATAGCGTCCGTATCTGTGGAGCTCATATACACCGCAAAAAGCATTGGCGGCATACTCGGCATTAGTCTATTATCGGGTATGGCTGTCGTATACGGAATAATCCTTACATCCATCAAGCTGTTTATTAAAAAGAATGCCATAGAAAGCCTTAAGGAATAGTCCGTTATCGATTATTCGCGCGTATTGACTAATACTTCGGCAAAAGTCATCAAATCAAGCTAAACGCACATTTTGCTTTTGCTTTTCGCTGTTCTCGCTGTCTGCCAAGCTTTGCGCTCAAAAATTGGTTTAATTATTATTGAGGCATGCGTCTATCTATGTACTTTTTTGCCGCGGTCATCCGTACGGCAATGCCTTTGCTTTAGGTAAATATGACAGCAAAATGTTACTATGGCAGCAATTTGCTTCTATGCACAAAAAAAACCGCGGATTACTCCGCGGTTTTCTGTTAAGCTTGATTAGAACTTCTTCTTGAAGTTGCCTCTTTGCTGCTTCTTTGCTCCATGTTGCTTCTGCCACCTTTTTTGGGGCGATAACCAAAACCTTATGTATTGCAAAACGGTAATATTTTAACTCCTTTACAGCTGATAGGGCGGTAACAGTTTTCCCCAATCCCATATCTAGGAATAGCCCCAAAGCTGGCTCTAACAAAAGTCTATCGATGCAATACTGCTGGTAATTATGGGGTGCAAACTTCATACATACCACCCTCTACTTTTTCCATAAATTCATCAACACTTTCCTTGCTGTCTAATACTAAAACCTTCTGCCCAAGCTTTTCCAATTCCTTGTGTCTTGCTATCTGTAAAGGAGTAGGCTTTTTCCCCGGTGCTTTCAATTCCACCAAAACCGTCATCCCTTGGAAGAAAACTATCCTATCGGGCACCCCATCATTTCCCGGGCTGACCCACTTATAAGCCTTACCGCCCATTTCTTTCACTCGTTTTACAAGGTACTTCTCTATTTCCTTTTCTTGCAAAAAATCGCCTCCATTTGCGCTAACTACAATCTATTTCCCTATATATACGCGTATATGGGCGCAGGCGGGTATA
>CAYTUT010000055.1:0-10008 GCA_964441295.1 uncultured Christensenellaceae bacterium
GTGCCCGATGTGCCGGACAGCAAAATAAAGAAGGTAATAGCGTCAGAGATATTTTCTGATGCCAAGGTAGCCAATAATACGCTTGACTATATAATAGTCGACAGGTTTAAGACTGAAGAGAAAAAATTCAAGCTCAAGATTCTTGTTACCTACATATCCAACGACAATATTGACAGCCTACACACCTCCGGAATGGAGTTGGGGCTCTCTCCCTCGGTGCTTGATGTTGCGCCCAACGCAATAGCGAAGCTCATAGAAAAGTACGGCAAGACTGACAAAAAGCTACTTGAGGATACATTCTTGCTATTGGATTTTAAGGATACTTTCATATCACTGCATGTATTTGACAATTTTAAGAGTCAGTTTTCCAAGAGTTCGGTGCTGTATGTCAACGACACCAGCAGTTACGATTTGGAATACCTGCTTCAAGAATTGGCAAGCAGCATCAACAGCATAGTCAGATACTACGAGTCGAGAAACGAGAACAAAGAGATTAAGGCGGTCTATGTGACCGGCAATGCCGCGGTTTTGGACGAAATACTGCAAAACCTTGCCGACTCTGTCAACATGATGGTTTCGCACCTGCCGCTGCCGTCCTTTGTTAAGGGCATGTCGCTGATGGACTTCAATGCGTTCAGCTGTGCTCTCGGCGCATTTATCAGGAGGTAATTATGAGCGTACAAAAAAGAGACATCAACCTCTTCAAAGCCGCGGGCGGGGAGAGGGCGAAGGCAAAAAAGAGACCCATTACCAGTTACCTTATCATGATACTGGTCATTGCGATAATCGGGGCGATAGGCGCAATCGCGTTTTTTAACTACACCTTGCTGGGATTGAAGTTGGTGTACCAAAATCAGCAGAATCTATCGAACAACTATGATATTACTATCGATGCCACTTCCGATTATGTCGCGCAATATCAGGCCGTAATCAACGAGATGTACCAAGCGCAAAAAATAAGCCAGTATATTACATTGAGAAGCAGCCGCAATACAAAAGCTACGACGGCGGAATTGGAGGCGGTCAGGAGCGGAATCACAGGCTTTAATTATGAGCTTGATGTTAATCTTGTTACCAACGGACAGACCTTTTTGAGCAATTTGGACAAGGCTAACCCTAACTACGACATCATATACGGAGCGCTGTCCCATCTTATTTCACAGCAGATGCAAAATAGACGGCAGGCCCTTTGGTACGATTATTTCAGGGGACAGCTGGTTGTGGTATTCAGCGGCGGGCAGATTACCGGCGTCAACCTTTCGGAGCTTTCGAATTCGCTTTATAACGGCATACTGTACGAAGGCGTTACATACGAGCCGTTTATGAATCTGCAGGTCAACGGAGCAAGATATTCCAATGCCAAATACATGGCGGCAAGCATTGACAGCGAAACCGTGTATAATGTTATGCTCCTGACGATGAAGACAGTAGAGGAGCGCGCCATCAATATCTTGGAGCAATCGGCATCAAGAATGTTTGCAGAGGCGGTATTGAGCGGTTCTCCCGAAGATTTTGGTTACGAAATAAACAAAATCGAGTATAACAACGAAAACGGCTTGCTAACAGTGGAGATCACGATTATCGAAAGCAAGGAGTTCACCATCAAAGACTTGCTGGACGATTTGGATGCAAGTGTGTTTTTCGAGGTCAGCTCCGAGGTGGTTTCTCCTCCGATGAGTGGTCAGAAGACAGTGGCAATTATACTCGAAATAAGCGGCGCGTTCGTTTTGGCGCAGCAATAGGAGGCGGCTATGTCGGTTAAAATATCAGAGAAGGATAAAGCCCTATTAATAGTGTTGGCAATAATCGTAGTCGTTTTTGCGGCGATAATGATGCCGAAGTTTGGTATAAAGGCACTGTATGATCAAACAAAGGAGATCAAGGACAGCACTTTGACATTGATGGCTGAGAACGAATTGAAACTGCTTGAGATTAAAAACAGCGGCATACCGGTAAGATACGCGGAGGATTACCTTCGCGCAAGGGATGCTATGGAGTATAACATACTCATCAAAAAGCACGAAGCTATCAAAATAGCGAATATCATATGCAACTACGGCAAGTCTTACCTTGTTCCTTATGAGTGGACTCTTGACATAAGGTATCTGGGCTATGACACCAACGATACCAATGAATTTGCATACATTACATATGACCAGACACAAAATCTTGAGGATTTGATTGTTTTTAAGAAGGTTATTCCCGGTCAAGAAGAGACTGAGGATGAGGAAGTACCGGTGGTGCTGTCCTCTTACCGTATCGGTGTGTTCCCTGCGGGTATCAACGAGTTTGCGATAGAGACGGAAATGCTTGCAAGCAATGTTGACCTTTCGACCTTTGCGCAGCTGTTAATCTATATGTCTCAAATGGAGCAAAAGGGCTCGATTCTCATCAATTCGTATACATACAATCCGGAGGGAGATTCCTCTGTTAGCTTCACGATATATATGACCTCTGGTGGAGAGATGCGCAATTACAGCGCTCTGATAGGCGAATGCCCCAACTGCGGGGAGCCGTACTATTATGCTGATGCCGCCAATGGAGATTACGTATGCGACGTATGCAATACTCCGATTGATCCGCAATAGGGGGAAGATCTGTCAGATTACAGACTGGAATTATGCGTATTCGGCTGAATATCGGGTATGCTTAATTAATATTATATTAAATATTGGCAAAAACTTGCGCGCGTACACAGGAGATGGTGTATTATATAAGTGTGGAGGGGCATTGTAATGAAACGGTTCTACAGTTTCAATAACAAAAAGGGCGTTGCCTTGCTGTTTGCGATAATGATACTATTGTTTTTGGCAATGGTATCTGTTGCTTTCACAATGCTTGCAACGACCGCCTTTCAAAGCGCTGCCCGCGATGCTTCTAGGCAGCAGTCTTTCTATTATGCTAGATCGGTGGGACTCGCTATATCCAACCAAATAGTTGAGAACTATAACATGTCTGATATCGTGAAATATCTTGACGACAACAACGAGATTAAGGGCAGTTATTTTATCGAAAAGATAGGCATGAACAACGAGCTGGTGGTCAATGGCACCGATAACATAAGATTCTATTATCCCGACCCTTCCAATAAAAACTTTATATATGTCGATGTGGTGGCTACATACAATGGAGCAACGGAGGTAGTTACTTCCGTGTTTACCTGCGTCAACGAAGGCGATTTGACAGAGAACATGTTCAATCTGTTCAGCGTATATAACATTTATTCTACTCAGCCAAACAACCAAAAATTCGCATTTGCAAGCACTACGCAGATGGGCTATACCGCTCCGTCTGTTTATTTGTATAACGGCGAGGGGCAGCCCAATGCCACTTTCCTCGTAGAGAACAATATTTCGGCATTGTTCACCTCCAACGGTAATGTGACCGTCAAGAGCGGCGCGGCAGGCATCTATACCATTAACGGACAGCTGACCTCATACGGCGACCTGACGCTTGAGAGAATTATTATCAAGGGAGATGTCATCGTCAACGGCGACCTCAATGTAAAAGGCAATGTCAGTGCCAGCGTGGAAGGTAACTTGTTCGTAAGGGGTAATATCACCATTACGGGGACAGGCGCCGCGCAGCAGGTTTGTACCGGCAATATTAATGCGACGGGTAATGTAACGATTACCAGCGCCAGATTCGTCGGTAATATCGTGGGCGGGGAGAACTCGAATATCACGCTTAGTACGGCAACGGTTACGGGCAGTATCAACACGAGAGGAAGGCTTACCGGCACATCAAGCACCATAAGCGGCAATGTGTTTACCGGGCAAAGCTTCAGCTTAACCTCATGCACCGTATCGGGCAGGGTTGAGGGAAGAGGCACCGGAGATAATTTAATAAGGCGTACGACAATTGGCAGCGCGGCGTCACCGCAGAGCGTATTTACTAGCGGTAATCTTAATCTGCAAAGCGATGCAAGCGGCAAAAGCACAATATACGGCAATGTTATTGTGGAAGGCACTACGATAAATACTACGAAGGCCGTAGTCTCCGAGATATTCGGCAATTTGACCATTAAGAAAACCTATGGGACTATGGTAGGCAGCACGTATGTGGTTTTGCTTATCGGAGTTACTGTTAATGGCAATGTGGACATAAGAGAGTCTAAGGCGCCCATGGCGTTCAGTACAAGTTCGGGTACAACGACTCTTTACAAATACGAGGATGCTTCCTCGTGCAAGACTAAGATAACCGGAGCTTTGTTTATGGATGCTGACTTCCAGCTCGGTACTACCGATGTGCCCGTTCTGCTAAACATGAATGGCGCTTGGCTCAAGGATGTCCAGGCGGGCAATGTCAGCGTCTTTACCGGCTCATTGAACAACATATATGTTTTGGGCGGCAGGATAGACGGCAAGATAATCGGCAACAACATTGAACTGGTATCGGTAGAACTGCACGAGGATTCGAGCATATCGGGCCGCAAGCCGAGTTATGTCGGCGCAGAAGGCGGCAATGTGACAGTGTCTGGCCGCGCGGCGAGTCCCGTTGTGCTCAACGGCTTGATATATGCTACAGGCAATGTTACGCTGGGCGACTATACGACACTGCCTGCTACTGCCAAAGCTACGGTAAGGGCGGAGGGTGACGGCCTCATCAAGCTTTGCAATGTATACGGGGAGTTAATTGTCAACGGCAATCTCTCTATAGCGGCAGCCGCTAATCTTTACGGCAACACAATAAGCAAATATATCTATGTCAATGGTGATCTTACCGTTGACAGGCACTTGATATCCGCAGGCTCGGTAAGGCAAGGCAGCTCAACCGTGCCCTTGGTAACAGGCAACAGAATATACGTACTCGGTAATACCACGCTGAACGGTCAGGTCGGAGACTTATATCTAATGGGAACGGATTCGGGCGATGGCAACAAGCTCAAGATTAATTCGGTGGGCACAGGCTACGCAACTCCGGGAGTCAATGGTACAAAGCTTCTCCTTACCGATATGCTGATCATTGACAGCAACCAGGGCGGAACAATAATGGACAATCCCAACTGCATTGTCTATATCAAGAGCAATGTTGTAATAACCGGAGAATTGAGGATTGCGGGTACGCTTATTATACCGCAAAGCCTTAACGTTGAGCTGGGTGATGTATACGCAAGAAAGATTATTACCCCATCGACGCCCATTGCCCATGCGGACAATGCAGACCTAGTCAACAAGCTGAAAGGGCAGACAGAAAGCCCAGTAGGCGTTATCACTGCAAAGATTAACGGCAACTTCCAGACTAATTCTACGCTTGCCACCTCTTTGACATTTACCAACTATGTCGGAGGATATGTCAATGCGGATGCAGTAACCGGCACTGTGAATATCAACGGCGCAACGATTAACGGAGTGCTCAGCGCCGCGAATACCAATGTGGTGATTAACGGCGGCAATGTCCATAGTGTCAAATCCAAGAATGTCACTTTGAACACTAACTCGATCATAAGAAGAGATGTGGATGCGACGGGTACGGTCACGGTTAATTCGGGCTGCATCACGGGCAATGATTCGACCGAAGCGCAAAAATACACGCTAAAAGCGGCGACAGTAGTATCGAGCGGCACAATAAAATCCAACATTAGATCAAGCGGAGATGTAACTATCAACGCGGGCACGGTCACATACACTGTTCAGGCGGCCAAGCTGACGCTAGTATCCGGGACCATTAACGGAGATGTCAATATTACATCGACTCAGGACAGCGCAATATCAGGCACAGTACAGGGCAATGTGCAGTCCAACGGTCATATAACTATTAGCACAGGCACAGTGTGCTCTTCGGGCTCAAAATTTCTCAAAGCGCTAAGTCTTAATATGACGGGAGGTACGCTTGGAGCAAATACCAATATTCATCTGACCGCTACAACAACTACTCCCAATAACTATATTCGCGCCACTACCCTCAACAATGTGAGAGTGGAGAAGGGCAATCTTACCACAATAGACGGCGCTACCGTTAATGGCTATTTGTATGTCGGCGGTTCGGTCACTTTCGTTAATGCAGCACCATCTGCTAAGACGGGGCTGTATATTGGCAATTCTTCTCAATCTATCGGTACCGGCACTTTTGTTACTATTACCGGGCCTGTTCATATGCCCAGCTATACAGGGTCGGCGGTTTTCACTTCAGTCAGCGGAGAGTTTTGGGCTCCTAACGCGGCAAGTATTACAATCAGCGGCACTGTAGGAGGCAACCTGCGCGCTAACAATCTTACGCTTCACCCCATTAGCGGTTCGGATGTATCGTACCAAAACCTTGACGTCGGAGGCGTTTTGAGCATACACAGCTTTTCTTCGGGCATAATGAGATTCAACGGTGTCATTAGCACCAATTCGCTTGTGGTCAACTGTGACACAACCGCATACACAACAGTGGGCACGAGTTATGCTCCTGTTTCACTTACCGGCTATCTATCAAGCGCCAGCACCGCAAGGAATGTGGTTCAGTTCAACGCGAATGTCAGGGTGAAGTATCTCAACTCGACACACCGCGGCAACGCGTATATTAGAGGCGTCCTATTCAATTCGGGCACACTTTATGTGGATGGCGGAATATATGCGCGCTACTCCGACTTCTATTCTTTCGGATACTCCAGCATTTACGACCATGCAACCTACGGCGCCTCGAATGATGGCTACTTCAAGACCAATTACGGTTCGTTCTACGCAGGGCTTGACGCAACATATTCGCAGAACATTTATCTTGAGAATTGCAATGTGTATAGCAACATCGATGTTAGAAAAAGTTCGGGTACAACTTTGACGAACTGCGAGATAGGCGTCAACCGCAATAACGGCGATTGGAGCGGTGTCTCAACCGCTAACCGCAAAAAGTTCTCGAAGTACTATGCTTTTGCAGGAGGCTTAACGCTCAACGGTACCAGAATATACGGTGTAACGGATGAAAACAGCGGCGAGCATCAGGAGCCTGCAAAAATCGTGGTGCATGTGACATCGGGAAGTCTTTCGTTATCCAACTCTTCGTCAATAGGCTGGTATAACAGCGGAATAGGCAAGCAGACAACGCAGCCCGAGAGGGGACATAAGAGCTCTTTCGACGGTATATATGTTTCTAGCGGCAACCTGACCAACAATAGCGGATGCTTGATAACAGTCAATGTGTTCGTCAACGGTAATCTAGTCAACAATGGCAATATTAATCTCAAGGGTAACTCGGGTTATCATTATTGCGGCGGTTATGTTTATTGGTCAGGCTCTAAGAGCGGCAGCGGATGGATCAATTACGATAACAGCCCTGAGTGGTGGACTTTGCATACAGGCGGTAATCACGGAAGATACGGTCAAAATTCTACCTCCTCACTTTATACCCCTAATGGCAACTGGCAGCTTACGACAACGCTTACCGCTTCGGTACTCAATACGATCGTTAATGTGCCGGGCAGCGTAGTCAACTCATACAACACCAATTACTTTGTTGCGCCCTCTTATTCAGTTGCGGCTATTGCCAATATCAACTTGACAGTTCCGGTGGTTGATCTCAGCGGCGGAATGCTTGAGTTTATGAAAGTTGCCGACAGCGGAGGAGTATCGCCAAGTCTGCCTTGGACGGCTACGCAGATTACCACGGCTATGGGTACAGTAACAAGGCTGAGCCCCGCTGCGTTGCATTCGCTTGTCAGGTCAACAGATGACTGGAACCCCTTGGCAATACCCGTAAAATGGGTTGAAGCGACGGCGACGGTGGACGGCACTGCGGTAAAACTTAACAACCGCACCAATAATATTCTCAACCTTAAGGTAGTGAATATCGGCTTGGTTGGCGGCAGTGTATCTGACAAACTCGGCCTTACTGCAGTTGATGCCTCTCTCGGCAAGTTCAGAGCCTCAAAAATCAACGACATAATGAGCGACAAGGGCGGCAATGATATGATACTCTATACCAAGAATTTCCAACTTCTCGAAGGCTGGCCTTGGCAGTGGCAGTATACAAAACGCCAAGTCGGCGCCTTCTTCTTCGATAGCGGCATAATCCCTACAAGCGTCTTTGACGGCACATATCGGGATGATAACGACCGTGAGGATGGACGGTATCTATGGGGCAATCCCGGACTCTTAGGCGCAGGCGGAGATTGCGTATGGACCTTCTTCACATGCGCAGACCCATACAATCCATATACCAGCGCGGCCAAAGACTTGCACATCGTTATACCTGCTAATACGGGTATGCAATGGTCAAAGGATAAGGACAATGCGGTGCACATTATCGGCAACGGCAGAGTATTTCTATATTTAAGGAGCGGTGTCAACATCAAAGTTATCGGTAACGAAGTAGGAGGTATCTTTGGCTGGACACCTGACAAAGACATCAACAACTTTGGTAATGTACGCTACGCTGACCCCGTTACCGGAGTGCTCAACGATAACAAATTCACAGGTAAGCTGCAGCCTAGATTGTATATGGTGGGTGTGGGCGGCAATATCAAATTCGTTGTGCAGGACTTTAGAACACTTGCATATGTGTATATGCCGAGAGGTTACAGCTACAACGGTCTAAGCAATGTGTTCGGCATAGAATGCTACAACGCATCCTCGAACGGTCAATGGGATATATACGGCATGTATGTAGTCGACACCTTCGCATATGCCAATACGGCAGGCGCTAAGGTCAACTATATCAAGACGGTACCTGACTTGTCCAACACTACAATCAACGGCAAGACATACAGACTGTCCGAATTTTGGGATTACCCCGAAGATTTGCCAAGGGCGGGTCTAACATGGAAATATAAGGGAATAGTAACAAAATAGGAGGAGTGATTATGAAAAAGTTAATACGCTTCTTCTGTCGAACAGGAAGAAGCCGCACGGGATTTTCCTTGGTTGAGGTAATAATTGCTACGGCGTTGGTGCTGGTTATCGGCAGCGCAATGCTACCTCTTTTTGCGCAGGGCAACTACTATATCGCGCGTTCGAGAGCGCTGCGCGTGCAGGCAAGCGAAGCCAACGAGAGCATTAAGCTAGGCAAGAGCGTCAGCAGCGCTACCAATGATATTACTTACGGCGCGGAAGAGAAGTACAAAATCAGAACGAGCCTCAATCTGGGCGCAAATAACATCAAGACCGGAGGCGCGGCGCAAGAGTATACGTTTATAAGAGCAAGTTCCAGCAACAGCACTACGCAGACTGTTGTGTATTATTCGGATTTCGTCGAGGTTGATGACTAAATATATGAATACAGCGAGAAGAATTATCCGTAGCAAAAAAGGTCTTACATTGGTGGAAATTTTGGTTTCGCTAATGTTGACCTTTATTTTGATAGCAAGCCTTAGCTCGCTGCTTGTTCCGGTAACCTCTCTCTATCGCAATTCCGAATCAAAAATCATAATGGACGCAGTAGGACAAAAGATTCTTAACGAGCTTTCGTACAGCGCTGCGGCATGCAATAATCTTGTGCTGCATGATGCAACCAACCCCACTGTGCCCAACGATAAAGACTTCAAGATATATCTAAGCGGTACCACAATATACAAAAGGTTTCGCAATGGCGACAATATACACATATTGACCTCAGCTAATTCGTATCAGGGCTGTCAGGTGCTCAACTTAGATTTTTTTGCGGACAGGGTTAATGAGCAAAAAAGCTATGAGGACACCAATATGGGCAATTTTGTGAGGATTCTATACATCAGGATAAAGCTCAAGAAGAACGATGTCGAATCCGATTACATGATGACTACCGTAAAGATATACAACTTTTCTATGTCGGGCGATGAGATTAAGGACAGCACAGGCGCTCTGGCTCGTTTCAACGCCAATCCGCGCACAGCGACGAGCGGATACAAGACTTTGATGATTACACCCTATTTTTGAGGTATAGCGTGGAGTGGTTGATAGGCGTATTTATCTTCATTGCAGGCTTGTTGTTCGGCAGTTTTCTCAATGTTTGCATATACAGGATACCGAGGGGCAATTTTTGGGCGGATAAGGGCTCATATTGTCCTGATTGCAGAAGTCCGCTTAAATGGTATGATCTCTTTCCTCTGCT
>CAYTUT010000056.1:0-9963 GCA_964441295.1 uncultured Christensenellaceae bacterium
CAGATAACTGTGTCACGGTCTTTTTTTTGCGTTAAGTACTATTTAACCTTTTGCGTAAATATAGATTAAGGTAAGCGATTCTGCAAAATTTGACATTTATTTACCAATAAAGCCATTTTCTGCAGGTTGTAATTCAATATATTTGAGGTAGGGGTATGTTCATCGTAATAAAAAAGAGATTGCTTTTGGTAATCGCCGCAGTACTGCTAGTGGTTGCGCTCGGCTCCGTCTCTTTGATAGTAATTGAGAGCAGCGCGGCGACGGCAAAAAGAAATAGAAAAATACCCGTATACAGCGTGGAAACGCAGGAGAAGGTTGTCGCATTGACATTCGATGCGGCGTGGGGGGCGGACAAAACAAGAGCCATTGTCGATATTCTTAAAGAAAATCAAGCGAGGAGTACATTTTTTTTGGTAGGATTTTGGATTGAAAAATATGTTAATGAGGTAGTCTACATTCACCAAAATGGAATGGAAATAGGCAATCACAGCAACAACCATTTGCATATGTCAAGGCTGAATGCCGAGCAGATTGCCAAAGAACTTGCCACAGTCAATGAGCGCATTAAAGAAATTACGGACACCGTACCGAGATTTTTTCGCGCGCCGTTCGGAGAGTATTCTGATTCGCTGATTAATATTGCAGAGAGTCTTAACATGCAGGTAATACAGTGGGATGTCGATAGCCTTGACTGGAAGGGATTATCGGCTGAGGAAATCAAAGAAAGAGTGATGTCAAGGGTAAGAAATGGTTCCATAGTATTGTTTCACAACAACAGTGACAACATCGTTGCAGCGCTCCCGGGAATCATAGGAGAGTTGCAGCAGCAGGGTTATAACATGGTTACGCTTAGCGAGATGGTATTTCAAAACAATTTTCGTATAGATAACAGCGGCAGGCAACATCGGATATAGGTAATAAATAACAGGATTATATAAGGAGGTACAATAATGAACAACGAAGAAATGAGCAGTAACAGGGTGACGCTTGCCGGGACGGTAATATCAGAACCCGAATTTAGCCACGAGGTTTTTGGCGAAGGGTTCTACGAATTCAAACTATCAGTGCTGAGGCTATCAATGCAGACCGACACATTGCCGGTTACAATATCCGAAAGACTAATGGACGAAATCGCCATTGAAGTGGGCGCAAAAGTATGTATTTGCGGACAGTTTAGAAGCTACAATAAGCTGGACAACAACCGCAGCAGGCTTATGCTTACGATCTTTGCCCGCAGTGTGGCGGAGTATGATGAAGAAGCCAATCCCAATATTATCGAGCTTGAGGGTTTTATTTGCAAGCCGCCAATGTATCGCACAACTCCATTCAAGCGTGAAATATGCGACTTGCTTGTTGCAGTCAACCGCGCCTATAACAAGTCGGACTATATTCCTTGTATCGCATGGGGTAGAAATGCGCGCTATGTCAACACTCTCAAAGTGGGCGATAGAATAGCCTTGAGCGGCAGAATACAGAGCCGCGAGTATCAAAAACTCGAGCCCAACGGCGAATACACAACAAAAACAGCGTACGAGGTATCTATTTGCAGAATTGCTACCGAACGAGAAGTGGAGCAGGACGAGTGCGACGAGGCTAAGGAAGCCTATTGATATTTTTCTAGATTATAACTGCCTAGCCAATGTATAAGCGCATTGCTTACATCATTGGTTAGGCAGTTTTTTTTGTGTTCCCGAGGAGAAAAGGCTACGAGGATAGAATAATTGCATGCAAGTAATCGGCTAATCCGGAGGCTATTTGAAGCAGAAGCAATCAAATTAAGAATTGAATTGAATATTATATTGGTATGATTATTTACATGTACGGTGCAAAATGCTATAATAATTGTATGGAAATTATTGACCGTATAAGGACGAGAATTGATGCTGCAACAAATGCGGCAAGAGCCAAATTTATAGGCGGAGAGGAGGGTATCGAATTAGTTCTTGCGACAAAAACCGTTAGTAAGGATATCCTTGTCGCGCTGGCTCGGTATGACAATTACATTTTTGGAGAGAATAGAGTACAGGAGTTAATGGATAAGTATTTTGAGCAGCCGGGTATCGCATGGCATTTTATCGGTCAGCTCCAAACAAATAAGGTCAAATACATTATCGACAAGGTGGAGTTGATACATTCGGTTGACCGTCTTTCCCTTGCTCAAGAGATTGACAAGCAGGCGAAGAAAATCGGGAAGATTGCCAATGTGCTTATTGAGATCAATATAGGCAACGAAGCGGCAAAGGGTGGAATATGCCCTGACGATGCCTTGTCTTTTGTGGATAATGTCGGGACATTTGACAACATATCAGTAAAAGGATTGATGTCGGTTATGCCTAATGTGTCCGAAACAGAGCTTCGGCAATACTATTTGCAATTAAAGAAGCTATATGATACAATCAAACAGCAATTCCCCGACAAAATGCGCTATCTGTCAGCCGGAATGAGCGGAGATTATAAAATTGCGGTTGAATACGGGGCAAATATGTTGCGTCTTGGAAGCGCAATTTTCGGAGCAAGAAGCGGAGGTGTTTTATGACAAGAGATAATTGGAGAAACGGAGATTTTGAAGAAAACGGCGGCCGCCGTTCGAGACCTTCGTTGCTGGACGGCATTCAGTTGCAGCAGCACGACACGGGGAAGCCGCATAGCGTCATAAATTCCAATGTCGTTATATCATCCCCCAATTCATTTAAGGAGGTTCAGGCGCTGATTGACAATCTCAAGCGCAGAGAGCCGGTTATTTTCAATCTTGAGGGTGTCAGCAAAGAATCCGCTCAAAGGATACTGGATTTTATGGCGGGCGCTGCTTATGCTTTGGGAGGCAGTATGAAGCGAATTAAAGAATATTTGTTTTTGGTTACACCCGAGGGTGTATCGATTACGGTGCCGGCAGAATGACAAAACAGACTAGATTAATCATATATCAAGTAATATTTTTTGCCTTTCTTTTGTTGTCAGACTTGCTGTCGAAGCATTTTATCATGAAATTTTTGTCAGAGCACACTGTCGGGTACTATGTGGTAATCGATAAGGTGCTTTCGCTGAAGTATTCTCTCAATGACGGCGCAGGGTTCGGCATATTCTCGGGCAAGCAGGGCTTCTTGATTGCCTTTACCTCGGTAGCTTTAATCCTGATATCCGGTCTGCTAGTCTTCTTTCATGCCAAAAAAGATACGCAGAAGCGGGGAGGAGTGTTATTAGTAACTAGCCTTGTCATGATACTTGCAGGTGGCGTAGGCAATCTTGTTGACCGTATCGCTTTTGGCTATGTCCGTGACTTTATTGAATACAAATTCGTGGAGACGCTATTCAACAGGAGTTTTGCGATATGCAATATCGCGGATGTTCAGCTGACGCTCGGAGTGATATTGCTAATCGTCTATGTGCTATTTTTCTATGATGACAGAAAGAAGTCTCAAAAAGAGCTTGCAGGCAATCAGACTATTTGCTCTAAAGATACCGCAAGTAACCGCGCGGAAGATGAAGCTAATATCATGACCGCTCTCAAAATGTATGAGGACAAGCACTGTAAGACAACGGGTGGCGACAGCGAAGCCCAGCACGAAGAGCACAGCTGTACAAATGTTGATGACAAGACCGAAGAAGAAAGCGACCGCATGATATAAGTCGTTGAACCGGAGCACAAATGCAGTTTAATTCACGATGCACATTAATAGTTGACCAAGAATCCAAAGGCAAAAGGGTAGATGTATTTATCGCGCAGGAGATTGATGATATTACGCGCTCGTATGCCCGCAATCTGATAGAAAGGGGTCTAGTCAAGCGAAATGGCGCAAATGTCAAAAAATGCGGCGAATGTGTTAATGCAAATGATATTATTGAGGTGGAATTGCCACCTGTGGAGACAATCAGCGCAGCACCGGAAGATATAGCGCTGGACATAATATATGAGGATAATGATATCATTGTAATTAATAAGGCGCAGGGTATGGTTACTCATCCTGCTGCCGGCTCGCCGAGCGGCACACTGGTCAACGCCTTGATGTACAGGGCGGACAGCTTGAGCTCCATTAATGGAATTGTGCGTCCGGGAATCGTGCATCGTCTGGACAAAAATACATCGGGTTTGATTGTCGTTGCAAAAAATGACCTTGCGCATAATTCATTAGCTTTGCAAATCTCGAGCAAGAGGGCAAGGAGAATTTATATTGCATTGGTAGACGGCAATATTAAAGAGGATATAGGCACCATAGACAAACCTATCGCAAGAAGCACAAAAGACCGTAAGCTTATGTCAGTTGTGCCGTCGGGACGCTGTGCGGTTACAAATTACAAGGTGTTGCGAAGGTATGGGTTATACACCTTAGTTGAATTCGAGCTCAAAACCGGACGCACGCACCAGATTAGAGTGCACGCGAAGAGCATTCATCATCCGGTTGTCGGAGATGAGGTCTACGGCGGAAGCAACCGCTTTAAGCTTGCCGGTCAATTGCTTCACGCGCAAAAGCTGATTTTGGAGCATCCGCTTGACGGAAGACCCATGCAATTTGAAGCGCCGTTGCCGGACTATTTTACTGAGGTTATAGCTAGGCTAAATAATACTTATAAAGAAGATTAGCTTTGCTCTTTACAAAGCTTTGCAATAAGGTTATAATAATAGTGTCTTTAATCCCGTACAGTGATGCGGAAAGATAGCTTTCAATTAATGCTTTGCTGTCTTACTGTGTCCGGTAAGACTTTTTTATTGCCGCTGCTTTAGAGACTATTTCGCAGTAGCTATGAGGTTGTTATGAAATTAAAAGCAGAAATGTTGAATGAAGTCGCCATAATGCGCGCCCTGATGCGTATGTCGCACGAAATTGTCGAAAACAATAGAGGGACCGAGGGGTTGATACTTATCGGCATAAAAAGACGCGGATATCCTCTTGCCAAGATTATTGCGGATAACATCAAAAAAATTGACGGTTCGGATATTAGTGTTTTTGAGCTGGATGCCAGCATGTTCAGAGATGATTTGCGTTGTGTTGAGAAGCAGAAGCCTGTGCTGGACGCTGACATTACAGGATACAGGATTATTATGGTTGATGATGTGCTCTACACCGGCAGAACAGCGCGCGCGGCAATGGAGGCACTAATCGAATGCGGCCGACCGTCATTAATACAGTTGGCGGTGCTGGTTGACCGCGGTCACCGAGAACTGCCGATACATGCGGATTATGTCGGTAAGAATATGCCCACATCACGTCAGGAAATTATATCAGTTAAGGTTAAAGAAATTGACGGCGAATATTCGGTGAGTCTATACGAAAAATAAAATAATAAGCAAACCGGGGGGAAATGTGTTGCTGAAAACAAACAGAAAAAATATGGAGGTACTATATGAAAAAACTTAACTATTCTTTCAAAGATGCCGTGCTAAGCTTCCAGCACATGTTCGCTATGCTCGGCGCAACAATCCTTGTACCTATTCTTGCCAACATGAGTGTCCCCGCGACGCTGTTGTCTGCAGGTCTTGGTACAATCGCCTTTTACTTCATCACACAGAAGAAAGTCCCGGTATTCTTAGGTTCGAGCTTTGCTTTTCTCCCCGCGCTAATGTCGCTTGTGTCGGGTACGGAAAAGTACTCGGCAGCTTGGCAAAACTCGATGGCTAATGTAAGTATCGCCCTCTTTATTGCCGGTATTGTGTATGTCTGCATATCCTTGTTGATCAAAGCAGTGGGCGTTGAAAAGATCAAAAAACTATTCCCGCCCATCGTAGTTGGTCCGGTAATTATTATAATCGGTATGGTTCTTGCGCCAAAAATGTTTTGGAATAACATTATAGCCAACTATGACACAACATACGGCTGGGGCGCATTTATGTCTCCTAATGTGGCTGTGGCATGGAAGCAGTGGACTACTGCAATAATTACAGCGCTTACAATTATTTTGGTCAACGCTTTGGCAAAACCCAAGAGCTTTTTGAAGGTAGTGCCGATATTGCTAGGATTTATTGTGGGATACCTCTATGCCCTTGCTATCGGTATGATTAGCTTTAACGGAGTATTCAGCTCCAACAATATAGTAATCTTCCAAAATTTCACTAAAGAATTCAGCTTCTACAAGGGATTCGCCAACATTACCGGCGGCAGTCTCGGCACTGCAATTCTTATGATTGTGCCATTGGCTGTAGTGACATTTATGGAGCACCTCGGAGACATCAACGCCAATAGCTCGGTATGCGGCAAGGACTTTATGCTTGACCCCGGGATACACAAGACAGTAATGGGTGACGGCGTAGCTACAATGATAGCTGCAACTTTGGGCGGCCCTGCCAATACAACATACGGCGAAAATACAGCTGTACTTGCAATCACTCAAAATTATAATCCGCGCAACATATTTGTAGCCGCATGCCTTGCAGTATTGTTCGGTGTTTTGACGGTTTTCAGTGATTTTATCGGCACTATACCCTCCGCGGTTATCGGCGGCGCGTCCATTGTCCTATTCGGTATGATTTCGGCATCCGGACTTCGCACGCTCGTTGAGGCTAAGGTTGATTTCAACGACAGCAAAAATACAATAATACTTTCTGTAGTTCTTGCTGTGGGTTTGGGCTTGGGCTCTATGAGCTTGGCAGGAGACATAACAGGCTATAACGGACTAAAAATTATGGCGGGCAGCATTGAGATTTCGCCGCTTGCTATTGCAACATTCCTTGGTATAATACTTAATCTCATTATACCCAACAAGAAAAAGCCCTCTGATGAAGCATTGGCTGCCGAAAAGGATACAATGGTCACTCTGACATCAACAATCAATATAATCCCCGACAAGGGAGAAGATACGGTAAGCGAATAAATTACTCGGCGTAACACTTGCAAATATCCTCTAGGACAGCGCTTTGCTGCTGTCCTGCTTTGAAAAATAAGGCTTTGCAGCCTTATTTTTTTATGTGTCCACGGAGTATGATTGACAATGCGGCGTATGGCTGATAATATATTAACAAAAATCCGCACAAATTGAGGTCAACATGTTCAAGTATGTATTTTTTGATTTAGACGGCACGCTCACCGATTCGGAAGAGGGAATTACAAAAAGTTTAAGGTATGCCTTATCGCATTTTGGCATAGAATACCCCGACAGCGCGATGCTCAGAAAGTTTATTGGCCCGTCGCTGAGCTATTCTTTTGAGACATTTTGCGGCTTCGACAAGGAAAAATCTAGAGCCGCCACCGAAAAATACCGCGAGAGATTCGAAAGTATCGGCTTGTATGAGAACAGACTGTATGACGGCATAAAAGAGTTGCTTGAAGATCTCAAAAAGCGCGGCAAAGTGATTGTGCTGGCTACATCAAAGCCCTTGCCTTACGCAAAGAAAATTCTTGAATACTTCGGCATATATCAATACTTTGATTTTGTCAGCGGCGCAGGATTCGAGGGTAGCTCTCTTGAAAAAGAAGACATAATAGAGTCTGCAATTAAAAGCCTTGGCTGCAGCGGCGACAGAAAGAGTGAAATAGTAATGGTTGGGGATCGCAAGTACGATATAAAGGGCGCAAAGATTAATGGCACAAGCGCTGTCGGAGTCAAATACGGCTTTGCCGAGGAGGGAGAACTCGAGGCGGCAGGAGCAGATTATATAGTGGGCAGTGTTGAAGAACTAATGGAACTTTTGTGCGCAAATTAATGTTGCAAAAGCGCGGATATAGTTATATAATAGTCATATGTACGTCATCTATACCACAATAATAATAAGCATATCGCTAAGCATCATAATGCTGGCTTTTGAAAAGAAGGGTAACAACACGGGCAAGTTTCTCTCTAAGACCTTAGCCAGTCTTTTCTTTGTGTTTTCAGCCTTTGTAGCGCTGTTTTTGACAGAAAGGTTTGAGATGGTGCTTTTACTTATCGCCGAAGCTTTGGTTTTGTGCATGGTAGGGGACATTTTTCTTTGCATTGAGGACATTGCCAAGGAAGTGGATGTCAAAATAATGCGCCTTGTGGGTATGACCCTGTTTTTGTTAGGTCATTTTGCCTTCTTGCTGGTATTCATATTCTTAGTTAAGGGCTTTAACTTTTGGCTGCTGCTGATTGTTCCGTCGCTTCCGTTAATTACCATTGCCTCGGATATGCTGAAGGTAATCAAACTTGACAACATTAAGCTCCCCGTACTGCTGTACTCAACGGTTGTTGGCATCGTCCTTGCCGCAGCGGTCAATGTTGTATCGCAAAGTATCAATGCAAGAGGCATTATAGTGCTTGTCGCTGCAATATTATTTTTATTATCGGATGCGTCACTGCTGGTCTATAACTATGGGAGCAAACGCTTGTTTGCATTCAAAGCGTCTTGTATTGTGTTGTATTACATCGCTCAATGCTTGTTCGCATTGTCTATAATTTTTTGAGGTATTATGAGCAGAGTAAAAATGATTGATTACAATACCGCATCCAAAGAGGCGCGGGAAGAGTACGACAAGCAAGTCAAACAGCATGGCAGGATAACTAACATGAAAAAGACCCTTCTCAACCATGTTCCGTCCTTTAGGGTGCTAATGGAGTGGTACCCTCTGCGTGACGAATTGGTTAAAGTGGTCGGAGAATACGCAACCAATATTTTTGCCCATGCAATATCGTCAGCTAATAATTGCTTGATATGCTCGACTTTTTTCAGAAAGATACTAAAAGACTTCGGAAAAGACCCGGACAACCTTGTTTTTGACGAGACCGAACAGCTTTTGGTTGATTATGCCGAGGCTTGCGTGTCACAGCCTGCCGCTGTAGATAACGCGCTTTTTGCTAGAATCAAGGCGCGCTTCCACGATAAAGAAATAGTACTTCTAACTACATTTGCCGGAATGATGATTGCAACCAACCTTATCAACAACGCGCTGGAAGTAGAATTGGACGAATATTTAATAAGCTATACAAAAAGATAAAGAGGTAATATCATGGGACAGTTTTCGGGCAAGACAATATTTATTACAGGCGCGGCAAAAGGTCAGGGCAGGGCGGTAGCGATTGCCTTCGCCAAAGAGGGCGCCAATATAATAGCTTTTGATTTGGGATGTAAGATTGAATATCCCAGCTACAACAACAGCGCCGAGTGTGATTTGGTTGCACTAAAGAGAGAGATTGAGTCCCTAGGTGCAAAGGCGCATATACATGCGGGTGATGTCCGTAATGCCTCTGATATTGATGCCGCCGTAAGAGAAGGACTCAACATGTTCGGAAGCATTGATATTCTGTTCAATAACGCGGGTATTTGCGCTTATGGCTACTCGCACGAATTGTCTGAGAAAGAGTGGGACGCTATGCTTGAAATCAATCTGAAGGGCGCTTGGCTTACCGGAAAGTACATAATACCCGTAATGAGAGCGCAGAAATCCGGCGTAATCATCAATAATTCTTCGGTGGGCGGCATGCGCGGCATGAATAGGCTTTCCCACTATGCCGCCTCAAAATGGGCACTTGTGGGGTTGACGAAGTCTTGGGCAATCGAGAACGCACTGTATGGTATACGCGTAGTTAGCATACACCCCACGGGGGTCAATACTCCTATGAATGACGGCCTTGCGGACATGGAAGGCGCCACACCGATAGAGATAGCGGAGCGCTCAGCGGGCAATCTTTTGCCGGTTCCTTGGATAGAGC
Organism: uncultured Christensenellaceae bacterium; assembly: GCA_964441295.1. Taxonomy (GTDB): domain Bacteria; phylum Bacillota; class Clostridia; order Christensenellales; family CAG-1252; genus SACC01. The sequence continues at coordinate 9,598 of CAYTUT010000056.1, forward strand.
CTGAGGATGTTGCGGATTCGGTTGCTTTCCTTGCAAGCGACAAGGCAAAATATATAACAGGCAGTCAATTCGTGCTTGACGCGGGGCTTTTGACACGGTAGAGCCTCTATAGCTATACGGCTTACACCAAGTTAATATTATACAAAACGCATTATAGCATTTTACAAAATGCCGCCAATGAGCGGCATTTTGTAATTTATGCGGTAAAATAGAATATTTATGCGGTAAAAATAAATATGATAGCTGCCGTTAATTAGGATTTAGTCGATATACCAAAGCTTCGTAAGGTCTTATGTTGTCCGGAACACTTTGAGGGGAGTCGGGATAGTTAGACAGTGCTAGAGAAGATACAGCGTTGTACAGCGA
>CAYTUT010000057.1:0-9846 GCA_964441295.1 uncultured Christensenellaceae bacterium
CGGCACTAAGTTTTTTAACGCCGCTGCGCGTGTATTACCTGACTTTCGCTTTGATTAATGTGATGCTTGCAATAATTGTTGCCGCAATCAACTCAAAACACGAAAGATTGCTTTTTTAGCAAAATCGTTAAACAATATTTTGACTTAGCGCTAATCAAAAAAAACCTTCACCGCAATGCGCCATGTCGGTACCAATATGCCGAATAATTACCAATTAAAGCGTTGATAACGATTGCTATATGACAATATGAATAATATCCTTCCTAGAAGAACGCCTGTACAAAATGATCTTGCTGCCGATTGCGTACACCGGCTCTGCCTTCAGCCGCGCTGCCAGCTCGTTGATTAGCGACTTTGGAGTCAGCTCGGCATTCTTCTGAACGCCGATTTTGATCAGTTCACGCTGATCGAGCATTTCGCTAATTTGCATAATGACAGCCTCTGTAAGACCGTTCTTGCCGATATGAACCAATGTGTCCAAATTGTTAGCAAGCCCCATTAATGCGCTTCTCTGTTTACTACTAACCATATTCACCTCAAAAAATCTTGTATAATACTGCCTATTGCGCAACCCTGCAACGCTTATTCCACGAACTCAAATTCGATGTCCGCGATGTGGATTACATCTCCGTCCTTGGCTCCCTTTACCCTTAGGTCGTCAAGTATGCCCCTTTCTTTCAGCTTGAACTGGAAATATCGGTTGGATTCGGGATCAGACAGGACTACATTTCTAATCAGCATATCCACAAAGCCGCCCGTCACCTCAAAGCTAGCGTCAGCGCTGCGGATTATCTCGTAATTCATATCGTCCTGCTCGCCGTATTCGAATTCTTCCTCGGCAACGGGTTGAGGTAAGGGAAGATTTACAACGGCTTTTGCAAGCTCAACCAACAGTTCGTCGATACCCTCGTGCAGTATTGCAGATATGCCAAAAACCTTTTTGCCAATCGACTCCTCAACCTTGTTTTTTGTGCCAATATCGCATAAGTCCAGCTTGTTGGCGACAACTATTTCGGGTAAGGAAAGCAGCTTTTCATTATACTTGCCAAGCTCGTTACGGATACTTGCATAATCCTCTGCCGGGTTGCGCTGTTCGCTCCCCGAAAGGTCTATTACATGCACTAGCATTCTTACCCGCTCAATATGGCGCAAAAATTCGTGGCCTAGCCCTAACCCCTCGCTTGCGCCCTCGATAAGTCCCGGGATATCGGCTATAACATAACTGTCCTCGTAGAATTTAATTACGCCGAGATTAGGAGAAAGCGTGGTAAAATGATAGTTGGCAATTTTGGGCCTTGCCTCGGTCAGCACGGACAGAAGGGTGCTCTTGCCGACATTGGGGAATCCTACAAGACCGATATCAGCAATGGTCTTTAGCTCCAGCGCAATCTTTTTTTCCTCGGTTTTGACCCCGTTTTGGGCAAAAGAGGGGCTTCTTCGAGTGGGAGTGGCGAATTTTGCATTGCCCTTACCGCCTCTTCCGCCCTTTAACACCGTCTTAGTGTAGCCGTGCTTGTACATATCGGCAATTACCTTATTGGTAGCGGCGTCTTTGATAATTGTGCCCGCCGGCACCTTGATAATAAGGTCTTTCCCAGACCTGCCGGTTGAGTTGTTGGCATCGCCGTTGTTGCCGTTTTCGGCGCGGTAGTGAGCCTTGTATTTGAAGTCTATAAGGGTGGTCATGGCAGCGTCCGCCACGAAAATAATATCGCCGCCCTTACCGCCGTTACCCCCGTCGGGACCTCCGCACATATTGTGCTTCGCACGATAAAACGATACCTTTCCGTTGCCGCCGTTGCCCGCTTTAATGTATATCTTCGCTACATCTAGAAACATCTAATCCTCGCTTTTTGCAACAGATTCAAGCAGTAGTCTGTGTCTTTCTACGATTGCTCTTGCCGCATTCTTGCCTGCTCCCATTGCAAGTATTACAGTTGCGGCGCCAGTTACAGAATCGCCGCCTGCATATACGCTGTCAACGGAAGTCTCGTTGTTTTCATTGACTACTATTGTGCCCCGCTTGGTAACTTGCAGCTGCTTGCAGCTGTTTTTGAGCAAGGGGTTGGGACTGGTGCCGATAGCCATAATCACCTGATCGCATTCCATATCGAACTCACTGCCGGGTATTTCAACGGGACGGCGTCTGCCGCTGCTATCGGCTTCGCCAAGCTCCATTTTGACACACCGTACCCCTTCGACCCTTTTTGTGCCGAGTATCTCTACGGGATTAGTCAACAAGTTGAATATAATACCCTCTTCTTCGGCATGCACTATCTCCTCGTGTCTTGCGGGCATTTCTGTTCGGCTTCTTCTGTATACGACGCGCACTTCCTCGGCGCCCATCCTTAGAGCGGTACGCGCGGCATCCATAGCCACATTACCAGCGCCGACTACCACAACCTTTCTGCCCACTGCAATGGGAGTAAAAGAATTGCTCTTATAAGCGCCCATTAGATTGACACGGGTCAGATATTCGTTGGCAGAATATACGCCGTTGAGATTCTCGCCCTTAATGTTTTGAAAGACAGGCAACCCGGCGCCGGTGCCGATGAATACGGCATCATTCTCCTCGAGCAGCTCTTCGAGCATTATTGTCTTGCCGATAATGGTATTGAGCATTATCTTGACGCCCATTGCCTCCAAACCCTCTATTTCTTTAGCGACTAGCGCTTTTGGCAGTCTGAATTCGGGTATTCCGTATACCAAAACGCCTCCAACTTTGTGGAAGGCTTCGTATATTGTTACATCGTATCCTGCCGCGGCAAGGTCCGCAGCGCATGTCAGTCCTGCCGGACCGCTGCCAATTATCGCGGCTTTTAGACCGTTGCGTTCTATTGATTGAGGCTTTCTATCTTTGGACAGCGAATAATCCGCTACAAACCTCTCAAGCGCCCCTATTGCTACCGGTCCTCCCAACTTTTCTTGTCTGACGCACAGCTTCTCGCACTGCTCCTCTTGCGGGCATACCCGACCGCACACCGCGGGGAGATTATTGGTCTGCTTAATAATATCAGCCGCCTTGTCAAGGTCACCCGTGATAACATTTTGGATAAAATCGGGTATATTGACCGATACCGGACAGCCGTCTCTACACTTCGGCACCTTGCAATTAAGACAACGCTTAGCCTCGGCAACCGCCGTCTCCATATCAAAACCCATAGCAACCTCGCTAAAGTTATGCGCTCTTTGCTCGGGGGGCTGTTCTTTCATCTTGTTTCGTTTTGACATATCTATCATAGTCTACCTCTCAACTTTTCCGGTAAGCCTGCACATATGCTGTTGCTCCTGCTCTTTATAGAAGGACTGACGGCTTGCCGCCTCCTGAAAATCAACAAGGTGTCCGTCAAACTCCGGACCGTCTACGCACGCGTATTTGGTCTCTCCACCGACCGTCAGCCGGCAGCCTCCGCACATTCCCGTGCCGTCAACCATAATGCTGTTCATGCTGATAATTGTCTTAATACCGTATTCTCTCGTAACATCGGATACCGCTTTCATCATCATTAAAGGCCCTACGGCGAAGACAGCATCATATCGCTTGCCGCTGTCAATTAGTTCTTTGAGCTTATTGGTTACAAAGCCTTTTTCCGAGTAACTGCCGTCATCGGTCATTATATACAGCTTGTCCACTATGGCACGCATTTCGTCCTCGTACATTATCAGCGACTTATTGCGCGCTCCGATTATAGCGTCAGCGTTCTTAGCAATCTTAAAGAGGTGCTTCGCTTGAGGATATATTACCGCAACGCCGATTCCACCGCCCACCAAAAGCACTTTATGATACTCGTCCAGATCGGTAGCATTGCCTAAAGGCCCAGCAACATCGCTGATATAGTCCCCTGCCTGAAGCTCGGCAAGTCTATGTGTAGTATAGCCCACGCTTTGCACCAGAAGAGTGATTGTACCCGCGGTCTTATCCATATCGCAAAGTGTAAAAGGCACCCTTTCGCCTTCTGCGTCCACTCTAATTATGACAAACTGACCAGCCCTTGCATGCCTTGCGACAAGCGGAGCTTCGATTACATATTCGTTGACATTTTCTGACAATACTCTCTTTGACAATATCTTATTCATCTTCTTTACGCGAATAAAATTCACACTCCTTATTTAATAAACAACTTGCGCATAAGGGATTACGCGCCTTGCATACATATCTGCCATGGTGAATCAGCAGATGGTGCGCCTCCGCCCAGTTACCGACGGGGAAAAACGCTTGCAGCTCTTTTTCCACACCATCAGGGCTGCTGCTCACCGCGATTCCCAGTCTCCTGCTGACTCTGAAAACATGCGTATCCACGGCTATCGCGTTGCCTCCGAACGCTACAGAGTATACCACATTGGCAGTCTTTCTGCCCACTCCCGCAAGCGTAACAAGCTCATCTACCGTGTCAGGCACCCTGCCGCCGAACCGCTCTACCAAATCCTTACTGGCCTTGATAATGTTCTTGGCCTTATTATTGTAGAAGCCGCAGCTCTTGATATATGGTATGAGCTGTTGTTCAGTGAGCGCGGCAAGGGCGCTAGCGCTGTTATAATCTTGAAACAACGCGGGGGTAATCATATTGACTCTCTTGTCAGTACATTGAGCAGACAGTATCACAGCGACGAGCAGTTCAAACGGCGTCTCAAAATCCAACTCGCATACCGGCATCGGATGCGTGCTCCGCAACGCCGATAATACCTTAGCATATTTTTCCATATTAGATAAATAATATCATATTACATGACAATTATACAACGATTTTATGCGCTGTCAACTGCAATAAGGCAAATCAGTTGCCTTATCTGCAATCACTCTTCTATTTTGCACACATAATTTGAATTAAAATCCATTTTTGATGCGTATTGCGCGCTGCTAAAAAAATTTCCCGTGCAAAAGCAATCTAATTAGGTATTATGCACACATTTCTACGAGAGCCGCATTCCTCAACAGCATAAAATGCTGTGAAGTTATGATGACTGTATGCAAAAGCTTTTACAGCGTTATAACTGTTAGCATTAATCTTCACCGATATTCCGCAGCTCGAACTGACCTCGCGCGGCGTGTTGACAACAGCGGCGTAAAAATTGTTGCGGCGCAATGCATCAAAAAAAGCAAGGGCATCCTTTCGTGTGGAAAAAACAGCTAAAATGTATTTCATTTGTAATGCTCCGTTAGTACCATTAATTTTGTGTCTCAATATAATATATTAACTGAGACGGGAATTTGTTAAGGAGAGCTTATGATATATTTTGATAATGCGGCATCGTCAAGATACCGCCCGAAAGCCGCTATAGAGGCCGCGCTGAAAGAGTTTTGCCGTCCGGCAAATCCCGGGCGAAGCGGACACAACGACGCCGTTGAAGCGGCGCTTACCGTGCACAAGGCAAGAGAAGCTGTAAAAGCGCTGATTAATAACTATGACGCAGAGGTTGTATTTACCAAAAACTGCACCGAAGCTTTGAATCTTGCAATACAAGGCACGGCGCGTCAAGGCCATGTCATAACAACTGTTATGGAACATAATTCGGTGCTTAGACCTCTTTTTGAACTGCAAAAATGCGGGCAAATCCGGTTAAGTGTGCTCGATTGCCACAACGGAAGCGTCAACCTCTCCGAATTAGAAAAGAAAATATGCCCTGACACATACCTGGTGGCAGTCACCGCGATGAGCAATGTGACAGGATATGTAACAAATGTTGCCGAAATCGGCAAAATTACCTCACAGCAGGGTATAATCCTACTGGTTGACGGGGCGCAATCCTTGGGGCATATCCCGTTTGATATGCGTTCACTTGGCTGTGATATGGTGGCTTGCTCCGGACAAAAGGGCTTGCACGGCGCGCAGGGCGCAGGCTTCTTGTGCTATACAAAACGCTTAAAAATCAAGCCGTTGATATTCGGCGGCACAGGCACTGAAAGCAGCAACACCTACCAGCCTAGGATCGCTCCAGAAAGTCTGGAAAGCGGCACGCTTAATACAATAGGCATTGCGGCACTTGCCGAGGGAATATATTGGACATTACAAAATTTTCAAAAAATACGGCAAAAAGTGCAGGAAATATCAAAGTATTTTTTTGAAGAGCTGAGCAAAATCAGCGGATTAAGGATACTTTCTGATGTTAACAGCGGAATAATTTCTTTTGACCTTGATGGATATTCCTCCGCTCAAATTGCAGATATTCTTAATGACAAATACAATGTAGCGGTGAGAAGCGGTCTGCACTGCGCGCCCCTTATCCATAATGCGCTCGGCACCTCGGTTAATGGACTGACGCGAATCAGCATTGGATACAATAATACGCTTAGAGAAGCCAAAAAAACTGTGCTTGCAATTAAGAGTATTGCCGCCTCAAGGACTGTCAGCTCTCCTCCACCTCGATAAGGGGATATTGTTCTTCATAAGGTTTATCAAAATCATCCGCGACATCAGCCGCAACCTCGGCAAATAGATATTCTGTGTCTTTTTTGTCCTTTTCAACAAGCTGTATACGTTCCATTATAATCTTGCGGCTCGGCAGTTCGCTAAGATTTTGCAACTCGAATTTTACCAAAAAATCGTCAGTGGTACCAAAAAGCATGGGTCTACCGGGGGCATCCTTTCTGCCTATTACTGTTATTAAATTAGCCTTTGAGAGCATGGATATTGCATAGTCGCTGTTGACTCCCCTAATGTCCTCAATCTCAAGTCTTGTGATAGGCTGCTTATAAGCTACAAGGCTCAAAACTTCCAGCAAAGAGCGCGAAAGCTCTCTTTCTCTCAAAGGTGTCAGCACTGAGGTGACCGTGTCGCCATAGTCATCGTTGGACGCAAAAGTCAGCTTGTCGCCGTATGTAAAAAATATAATACCCGACCCGTTTTCCTTGGAATACTTATGCTTGAGCTCGGCAATAACTTCATCCAATTTTTTGACGGTTATTGAGGGCAAGTTTTCTAACCGTTCTTCCTTTTTTATGCCCTTGCCCGAAGCGAATACCACCGCCTCAATTATATTCTTCAAATTGTCCATCCAAGACCTCCTCAAAGCTAAGTGACTCCGCGCCTTCCTTCAATTCGATATGTATTTCTTCGAAGACATCCCTCTGCATAGCCACCGCAAACTGCCTTCTCAAAAGCTCTAACAGGGCAAGGAATGTGCTGATTTTTTCGCCATGCGTATATTCATCGATAAACAACTCAAAAAACTTTACGCTTTTTCGCTCTTTAAGCACTATCACAAGCTCTTTAGTCTTGTCAAGAACGGTGAATTTGTCTTTGGGGATTATCTTGATGACGGGAGCCTGCTGTGCGCGGACATCCGCTTTATGCAATATCTGCGCAAAGGCTCCCATAAGCAAATCAATGTTAAAATTGGTTATCAGATACCTGCAATCATCCTCGCTGTATTCAGGCTGCCAATAAAACTTATTGCATGTTTCGACAGCTTTGAGCTCATCCGCCGCGCTATTCATTATCTCACGCATCTGCAATTCATAAACTATGGTGGACTTGTCCTCCTCCAGCTGAATAATCTCCTCTTCATCCTTCGGTAGAATCGAACGCACCTTGATGTCTAGAAGTCTTGCTGCATATGCTGCAAAGCTGGATGCCTTTTCTAAGTCAAGCTGCTGCATAGTGCCGATATAGGCAAGGTATTGTTCGGTTATATCAGATATGAATATCTCTTTGATGGACAGCTTTGCCCGGTGGAGCAAATCCAAGAGCAAATCAAGGGGACCCTCGAACTGCTGAAGCTTGAATTTGTAGTCCTCATACCTTCCCTCAATAATATCGTGCATTACAGATTAACCCCGAATATCAACGCAAACAATCTCAAAATCAATCCTCTTACCGCCCCAAGATACATACCTAAAATATCCAGTTGCGGTATAATACCCAAGAATATCAGTCCGATAAATATATACAAGCTATACCGCCTCATAAAGACAACAAATTTGTTGTTGGGAGGGGTCAGCGCTTCTATTACTCTAAATCCGTCAAGAGGGAAAAGAGGCAACAGATTGAAAGCGATAAGCGCAAGGTTGATTAGTGTGCCAAATAGGGAGATGAAGTACACAAATTTGACAATCACCTCGAAAAATCCTGCCATTGTGCCCGAATAATTGAGCAGAATTGCACCCATGCCGACAAAAACGCCGAAAGAAACAAGACCTACGACAAAATTCATCAGCACGCCCGCCAAAGCCGTGGTAATAACGCCGAGCTTTTGCTTCTTGAAGTTATTGTAGTTAACAGGGACAGGCTTTGCCCAGCCTATTCCGACTATCAAAAACATTATTATGCCCGACCAGTCGATATGAGCCGCGGGATTAATGGACAGCCTGCCCATTTCTTTTGCCGTACGGTCGCCGTTGATCAAAGCCGCAACGCCGTGCGCAAGTTCGTGCGCGACAATCGCGGTCACAATCGCCACAACGAACGATATAATCTGCATAAATTTGTCCTGAATTGTAGCGTCCGATCTTATTATACTGAAAATCATTTTTACTTCCTTATACCGTTAATAATTTTGCCTGTAATAGTATTATCTGCAAAATCCGTTAATTATTTGAGCCTTGAAGGTATAACATCATTGCGAACGATGTCCTCGTAACTCTGCGGCTTTACAATGTAGTCCGCACTGCCATTATTGACTAGCACTATGGGAGGAATAAAATTGCGGTTATAGTTGCTTGCCATGGAATAGTTGTATGCCCCCGTAGAGAATACCGCAATAATATCGCCGTCCTCAACCTTTGCAAGTTTGATATTCTCGGCAATCAAATCGCCGCTCTCACAGCACTTTCCGGCAAGGGTTACCGTGTCGTCCGCCGCCGCGCAAGCGCGATTGGCTACTATCGCGCTGTACTTAGAGCCATAAAGGGCATGACGCGGATTGTCGAACATCCCTCCGTCTACCGCAACATATTTTCTGACTCCCTTGATGTCCCTTACCATGCCGGCAGTATAAAGCGTCAATCCCGCCTCGCCCACTATCGCTCTGCCCGGCTCTATCGTCAGTATGGGTTTGAATATATTTTTGCGCTCAACCATAGCCTTAACACCGCTTGCGACACACTCGACGTAATCCGAATAGTCCTCAATACTGTAATTGGGGTCCTCTTCGGTGTAGTGAATGCCAAAGCCTCCGCCGAGATTAAGTTCTTTGGTGCGTATGCCTCTGTCCTCAAGCGACTTAATATAGGTAGTCATCTTGTCTATCGCGATAAGAAAAGCCGTCTTGTCAAAAATCTGCGAGCCGATATGGCAATGCAGTCCGTAGTATTCCAGATTTTCGTAATCAGCTATTTGGTCAATGACAGCGTCCGCCTCGCTAAGCACTATCGAACAGCCGAACTTGCTGTCAACCTTGGCGGTCTGGATGTAATGATGTGTATGCGCCTCCACGCCCGGATTGACCCTGACAAGCACCTTTTGGAGTACTGCATATCTTTTTGCTATCTCGTTGATGACAGGAAGCTCCATAGGATTGTCAACCACTATTATCCTCACACCGTTGGCAATCGCAAGCTCAATTTCTTTAGGGAGCTTGTTGTTGCCGTGAAAATACATATCTTCGCCCTTAAATCCTGCCTTAAGCGCCGTGAATATCTCGCCTCCCGAAACCACATCGGCTTTCAAGCCTTCGCAGCCGATTATTTTGTACATAGCCATGCATGAAAGCGCCTTTGAAGCGTAGCAAACATTGCCTTCGCCGTAAACATCGCTGATTGTCCTTACAAATGCGCGGCATACCTTGCGCATATATTCTTCATCCAAAACATAAATGGGAGTGCCGAATCTCTTAACCAGCTCGGTCGCCGTCATCCCGCCGATCTCCAACACGCCGTCATCATTTATCCTCAATGTATCCCTAAGGTTC
>CAYTUT010000058.1:0-9796 GCA_964441295.1 uncultured Christensenellaceae bacterium
CCGAATACGGCAAATAATGGTTGATAAACGCGTTATCAACCATTGTGTAGCCCTCGGTATTGTAGTCAACAGAAAATGTGCAGAGTGACATTATTTGCCGTAACAATCCACTATCTCAGATATGTAAAGGTTGTGATAGTCGTCTCCAGTCGGGTACCAGCGCAAATCATTGGCAGGAATCTCCTCCTCTTTAAGCTTAAGCTTTGTGAGTACCTTGCACTCAAAGTAATGCTCGCAGCCGTCCACAACGAAGGTATCCACTTTTAATGCCTTCTGTTTCTTCAAGCCGCACGCTTCCCATTTGTCCATATCTCTGCCGCTCTTTGTTCCCACAAAAGCAAGCTCGCCGCTTAATTCGCCCTTAGCCGGAATAGATAATGTAAATTGTTTGGTTTCTTGAACCAAGCTGTCCGTGTACCTTGACGGTCTTATTGCAGCGACAAAAACCTGCTTGCCCCACATGAGGCCGAATTGTCCCCAGCCCACCGTCATTGTGTTGTTGCCCGAGGTCAAAAACACGCCTCCCGTGCCAAACCTTTCTATAGCATCCTCAATACGCTTGTTCATATCCCCTCCAAAATGCTGTGTAGTAATGATTATACTACCATTATAGCCATTAGTCAATATTTTGTTGAAACCGCTTTAGCTTACATTGTTGATGACTGTAGTAATTTCTTGCTATGAAATTACCAAATTGTGACAAATTCTTGCTATTTTTGCAAAACAGGTTGACAAAATACAAAAAAACCAATAATATAATTGTGATATCAATTCAATATTAAAATATTAAGGGAGATTTTTTTATGGAACAGAAACAATTGAATAAAAGATATGATGAAAAATTGCTCAATCCCGCTAGTGGATGGCTGATGCTGGCAATTACTATCGGCATCTTTTTGGGCGGCATAGCGTTATTTGTCGCGGGGGCGGCAACTGGCGCTGCAGGATTAATTGTGGCCGGTACGCTCTCTGTAACATTGCTGTTCGGTCTGCTGGTCAACGGGTTCAAGGTAATTAAGCCCAACGAGGCGCTTGTGCTTGTTCTTTTCGGCAAGTACTACGGCACGATAGCCGAAGAAGGCTTCTTTTGGGTCAATCCATTTTGTGTTGGATTCAATCCCGCAGCTACCAGCGAGACCGCAGCAAAACTTGAAGAGTTGCCAGCCAAAATGCAAGCCAATGCTATGATGATGGCGTCAAGAAAAAAGCTGTCACTAAAAGCAATGACATTGCTTAACGAGAAGCAGAAGGTCAACGATTTGGAGGGCAATCCCATCGAAATCGGAGTCGTGGTTATCTGGAAGATAAAAGATACGGCAAAGGCAGTGTTTAATGTGGACAACTATTCTACATATGTGTCCACTCAAAGCGACGCGGCAATTCGTCAGGTTGCAAGGCAGTATCCTTATGATATCAGCGAGGAAGGCGATGAAAAATCCTTAAGAGGCAGTTCTCTTGAGATAGCCGAGGTACTTAGAAAAGAATTACAAGATAGAGTGGATATCGCAGGCATTGAGATCATCGAGGCGCGCATTGCTCACCTTGCATATGCTCCCGAGATAGCGGCGGCAATGCTGCAGAGACAACAGGCAAAGGCAATAATCGATGCTAGAATCAAAATTGTCGAGGGCGCGGTTGGCATGGTCGAAATGGCGCTTGCCAAGCTTAGCGAAAAGGAAATCGTTGTGTTGGACAACGAGAGAAAGGCAGCAATGGTAAGCAATTTGCTCGTAGTGCTTTGCGGCAATAAGGATGCGCAACCCATAGTTAACAGCGGCACTATTTATTAATACAAAGATGAAAGATAACGATAAGGACAAAAAACCTATATTATTGCGGTTGTCTCCCACCTTGTGGAAAGAAATTGCGGCTTGGGCAGAAGATGATTTTCGCTCGATTAACGGTCAGATAGAATATCTTTTGACCGAGATGGTTCGCTCCCGCAGGAAGAACCTTAACCTACCCGACGGAGATGACAATCACTAGCCCCTAGAGGGATTAAGGTTTCTTTGCAGCACCAGATAGCAATACAGAGCGCCCGAAAGCGCTCTGTATTGCTATTTAACAAGGACAATGCTATTTAACAGCTATGACAGCTCTATTGACCAGCGGTTAATATATATACCGTCCTTTGCAAGAGTGATTACATCTCTCTTTCCCGCAAGGTCATCCACGCGGTCGCCGTACGATGGCAGCGCCGACCACGGCTCAATGCACAAGTAAGGCGCGTCGGACTTGGGCTTGTGCCATAGCCCCAAATATTTCATCCCGTCGTAGCGCAATTTGACCGTACGCTGAGTCATATTGGATTTTAAGGTAACTTCCCTGCTCATATCCGTAAAAAATATTGCGTCATTGCGGAATAATTCGTGGCTGAGCGGCAGGATTGCGCCCTTCTTGAGTTGGTACGGTTCTTCTCTGCCCGTGATTAGGCATGCGCTGTCAAATTCCACCTTTTTTATTTCAGTTTGCTCGCCAAATTCAAGATAGTAGTCCGAAAACTTGCCTGCACCGTCAATAGGCACATTGAAGCCGGGATGCCCGCCTAAGCAAAAATATATGGGTTTGGTGTCAAGGTTGGTTACTATGTACGATATTTCTATAGTGTTGTCGTTCAGCTCATAAGCGACTTTGTAAGAAAATTCGAACGGATATTCCGCGCGGGTCATTGCGTTAGCTTTCAGCTCGAATACAAGCTTTGTGCCCGAATTAAATATACATTCCAGCTCTGTACGCCTGATAAATCCATGTATACCCATATGGTATGTCTTTTCTTGATAAGTGTATATCCCGTCTTTCAATCTCCCGGTAATGGGGAAAAGGTTGATAGCACGCTCATTCCAGTATTTTTCGTCGCCCTGCCAAAGATATTCGGCATCCTTATACAAAATGCTCATCATTTCGCCGCCCGCATCGGCTACCGCCAGCTTAATTTTACTATTATCAATAATGCGCAACATATTTTACCGCCTTAATTATACACTCTTACTGCGTTGATGTAGTCAAGAGTTAATGTTTTTCCGTTATTGTTGAAATCAAGCATGTCTGCTTCCCGCTCTGCGACTATATACGGGGAATCATAACGCTTGTATTCTAAGCTAACCGCTTCGCCATTGATTGCAAAACCAGCCTTGTATCGAAGATTGAGCGCCTTGCCGTTACTGGTGTAAGTCAACTCGCCGCTGCCGTCAAAGGCTACATTATTACCCTTGATTCTTGTCTGAAACTCCAAGAAACTCTCACTGCTCTCCGCGCTTAGCTCGTATATCCAATATTGGTTGAGCCCGTGCTGTACAAGGTCAAATCTGTATGACGGCAGCTCGCTCAAGCCGTTTTTTAGCGCGTTAGCTGATACGCTGCTGTAATCTAGATATTGCAGTTCGCTGTTGCCGATAAGCGCAATATAAGCGCCCCCCACTCGCGCAAATGCATATCGTCCATCTATAATGACCTCGTCAAAGTATGCCTCGGGCAGATAAGTATGGGTAAATTGAGGTACGTCATAAAGCTCAAGAAATCCGCTTTTTGAGGGGAGCTTGTAGATTGAGAGCAAAATATTCTCGTCCTGCGCAGAATGAGGCGCTCTGCCGTATCCAGCCCAGTATCCAGGCGTAGCGTTGACGCTTTTTTCGGATTCGAATCTTGCCGGATGCGCGGTAAATACAACCGCCCTCTCGGTCAAATTAGCAACGGAGAGCATTTGCTGTGCGCCGTATGTGCCGGGAGGGTAGGCTTGCGCCGTAGCCAGCTGATAATACTGCGTACGGTATGTATATATATTGGCACGCTCCAACGCAATGCCGTTGGTCATCGGATTGGCTTTTTTGCTGATATATTTCAATAGTCCTGTACTTTTCAATATTTGCAGATTGAAGTACTTAAAGTCGTTGAAAAACTCATTTTTATAAAGCTTGTACTTGGAGAAGTAAGTAACGGTATTTATAATCACCTCCGGGTTGGAGAAAGCCTCCATGCCTAATTGCGCCATTATCTGCTCGTCGCCATGACCGACATATCCTTTTGATGCCAGCTCTTCAAGATACATGCCCGAGGATGATTTGAATACCGCCGAGTCAACTTCGGCAATACTGAGCAGCACTTCGGGCACTTCATAGTACTTTTCGCCCGAGGCGTTTTCCGCGCGCATCATCGCGATAAAGTTGAGCAGCATACGGTGCGAATGATCCTTGCTGTCAGTGGTGAGCTGCCAGATGTACTCGGTGTATTTACGCATGCGGTCCGAGTCAATCCCCGTCATGTTGGTGGCATAAGCGCGCGCAGAAGGCGCAATGTACACATAGTTGTACATGTTGGATGCAAGCTCATAGACCGCAATGTCCATAACCATCTTCATGCGCTCTACTAATTCTGCGTCCTCAGGCGCAGCAAACTGAATAAAATTGGCCATCGGCGCAAGGTTAAACGGCATATAGTTGTTAGAATTAAACTCTGAGAAGCCGTAATAAAAACGGTGCTTTATCCAATACCCGATTCTCTCTCTGGCGCGGTTCATGTGCTCTTGACCCGTCGCGCCGTCGTTATTGAAAATCTCTTCTTGCCACATCTGACCCGCAAGATACTCGGCAACGGCAAAAAGTATCTGGTGGTTTTCGGACCAGTAGCACATGCCGTCGTAACCCGGCTCGGTCATCCAGTACTTAAAGCCCAATAACGTATCTTTAAGCAGCGCCGCGCCTTGCGGCGATACAGCTGATATTTTGTCCAAATGCTCGTATTGCAGTCTGATAAGGGTGGGAGTCAAAAAATCGGAGCAGTCGTATCTTGCGTCCATATACTGCTTTGCCGCGCTGAAAGCATCTACAATGTAGTCATTATCTATAACTACATCATCCTCTACAGCCATCTCCGGGAATTCGTAGTAATACAAAAGCTTGTGTATCTGGTTGGTATTGACCGCGCTTTGAGAGCCGGATGCAACAGGTTTGATAGTAAAATTATAGGCAACCTCAACACAAAAAGCGGAGAGAAAAACGCCTATTACAATAAGCACTATTGCCCACCACTTAATTTTTTTTATTTTTCTCTCTGCCATAGTTTTCTCCCTGTATAATAATACCATTATTAATCAACCAAAGGCAACAAAAACCTTGGAAGGCTGGTTGGATGGGGCGGATTTATATATTTTCAATGATTTTGCCAGTTACAAGAATCGTTTCGCTAATTCTCCGCGCTCCAACAAGCTTGCGTATCGATAGGGAGTTTTATAATAATACGGCACTTTCCTGCGCCGTATTATTATGCAAAATTGCTGTATCTCCATTATGCAAAATTGCTTCGTGCCGATTGTTCTAAATAACTAGATGACTATTATGCTATATCAGTAATGTTGATGAGCTCTACGTCAACATCCATTGTAACACCTCCGCGTTCAATGGTCAGCGTCAGCGTCTCATACCGCACAAAATTGAGCGAGAAGTCCACAAGGTGGTGTATCCTTGTAACATCGTAGCTGACTCCGCCGTATGTGAATGCCACAATAATATCTTCTGCCTGCAGCAAGCCGAACGCCGCGCCCGTCTCGCTGACGGAGTTGACGATTATGCGCTCGATTATCGAGGTCTTGCCCGTCTCGTCGTCATACTGCGCCCACGACTCATGCACCTTTATCTCCACGCCTATTAAGCACCTCTTAATCTGCACATTGTCCTCTCCGTCGCAGTTGCGCAAAATATTGTTGTACGCGTTAATCACCACGGCAAGCGGTATCGCATAACCGATATTTTCAACATTTGTGGACATTATCTTCGCATTAACCATTCCGATAAGCTGTCCCGCCGAATTGAACAGTCCGCCGCCGCTGTTGCCGCTGTTGACCGCAGTATCAATGCGAAGAACCCTAAACCTCACAGGCGTAATGCCGTCCGCGCCCGTCATATCTATCTGCTCCGAATCCACGCTTATTATGCCCGTTGTCACTGCAAGCCCATTGCCTTGGGGATTGCCCACTGCTATTGCGGTGTCTCCCGGGTAGTGCGTCAGATTATTGCGTATATCAGCAGGTATTGCCGCGCTGTTTTTGTATACATCCGAGTTCTCCACCTTCAGTACCGCTACATCGTACGTTAATGAGCCGCCGACATATGAGGCGGGTATTTTGTACTGCGGATATTGCATTGCATAAAGATACAGGACGATGTTGTCGCTGACCTTAGGCGTAGCGGCGTTGTCGAAGACCACATGGTAGTTGGTTATTATGTACGCGTTGCCGTTGTCCTTGTCATCCTCGATAATTATACCCGAACCCGCGCTTGTTGAAGTGCTTCCCGACTTGTTAAACTCGCAGTATATAGTTACCGCCGACAATATCGCCTTGTTAGAGGCATACGACACGGACATAAGTGTGGAATCTACACCGTTTTGACCGTCCCTTCCGTCTGTTCCGTCCCTTCCGTCTGCGCCCTTAAGACTCTCCAGCCATTCGCTGACACTTCCGACAAAGCCGTTATCGACCGCCATTTCGTACGCCGTTTTGCCGGCAGCTGCCGCCGAGCCGTCTAACCCGTCCGCACCGTCTGCGCCGTCTGCTCCCTTCAAGCTGTCAAGCCACTCCGTTACAGTGCCTTCAAAGCCGTTTTCAAGCGCTATCTGGTATGCCGATTTTCCCTCAACAATGGGCGCTTTGAGACTCTCCAGCCATTCCTCTATAGTGCCCTCAAAGCCGTTATCAACCGCTAGCTCATATGCCGACTTGCCTATTATTTCGCCGCAACCTGACAGTACAGCTATAATTACAAGCAGCGCCACGACTGTTATTGCCAATAATTTGATTTTTCTCATATGGTCCTCCGCTCTAATGATTATATTGATTATAATACAAAAAACTGTCAAAGTACCAAATGTTAATAATTTTTACAAAAAATCGTCTCCCTCTCCCTTTGCAATCCCGCTCTCCATGACACCAATACACCAAAACAAATTGTTTGAACAACTAAAAAAAGGTTCCGTTGCTTTGCGATAATCTTGACAAAAATTACTGTTGTTAATTGGATTTGCAATACCTTATTTTCGGCTGCTATTGGAAAAACTTAACGCGAAGCTTGACAGCAAACTGCGTTTCTGCCGCTTTTTTTGCGGCTGCTTTGACTTATTACAGCATTGGTAGCCGCGCGCTAAAAACATTTTTGGAAAATTATTAAAAAATCCAACATTTTTCACTGCCGGATTGTTATATGGTTAAGAACACAAAAGGAGTGTGAGGATTATGAAAAAGAAAACTATCACAATTATTGCCCTTGTTGCAATAATAGCGCTGACTGCCGCTTTCGCAGCCTGTGAAAACTTCAATACGCAAAATGACGCGTTTTATGTTAGGGTTGCCATTAATCCCGAAGTGGAGTTCGCAGTAGGAGAAAACAATATTGTCGAAGCGGTATATGCCGCTAATGAGGATGCCGAGATACTGCTGTCCGACACCGACCTTACGGGAATGGATATAGAAGATGCGGTGGAAAAACTAGTCCAAATGGCTGCCGAATCGGGCTATATCGACGAGGATAGCGAGGATAACACGGTGGAAATTGAAGTAATCGGCGAAAAGAATTGCGAAAAGCTCGAGAACGGTCTTGTTAATAGAATCAACAGATACTTTAATAACAACGGCATTTTCGGCAATGTTTCGCTCTCTACTCTAGAGCAGTACGCGGTCCGTGCGGCAGAGCTCGGTCTGCCTCTTGGAAAAACCAAGATGATACTTAAAGCGCTCGACTTGAATCCCGATTTAAGTATCGATGAGCTGAAGGATATGGAGATGAAAGAATTGGTAGCTTTGTTCAGAGCGCAAGCCGGCAAAGGACTTGACTCGACCGCAAGAGCGCAATTCGGTGCTGCCCAGCAGGCGCTGAGATCCGAGTATTCGAATATCGATGCCTTGCAAGAGGAAATCGACACCCTGAAAGCGCTTTTGCTAAGCGATGACACAGCGAGCGAACTCAAGGCGGAGATAGCCGCGCAGCTTGCGCAAAAGGAAGAGGAAAAGGCTGCTTTAATGGTGCAATACAAGGCGCAACAGCAAAGCCTTCTGCAAGAGCATCAGGCGAAAAATGCGCAGATAAAAGAACAGCGCCGCGCGCAAAAGCAATCGCGTATAGCTGTTCAGGCGGCAAAGAAGTCCGGCTCAAAAAGCAACTAGCTGATAAAGGCAGCTTAAAAGGCTGATAATCGTTCGGCGCAACCCAAAAATGTGTGCTATAATTAATTTATTCCTACAAAGGGGCGGGCTGTATGCTGAATCAAGCATTAAGGAGTTTAAGGCAGGGAGAAATCTCTGCTTTAGACATAATCTATCAGGAGACGAAGAAAGCTGTATTCTCATTGTGCTTGTCCTATATGAGAAATTATCAGCTCGCTGAGGATATGATGCAGGACACATATATCAATGTACGCAAATACATCGCGCACTACCGCGAAGACTCCAATCCGAAAGCTTGGATTATGAAAATTGCCAAAAATCTCTGCCTCAACGAACTAAAACGACGCAAAAGAGAACTGCCGTTATCCGATGAAATGCAGCTTGCCTCGGATTATACTCTCAAAACAAGGGATGAAACCGGCATAATTAAATTGGCGCTGGAGCTGCTTAAAGAAAACGAAGTCAAGGTGGTAATGATGCACTCGATAGGCGGCGTACCGCTTAAAGAAATTGCGCTAATCGTCAACAGACCATATGCCACCGTGCGGTGGCAATACACCAACGCTTTGAACAAACTGCGAAAAGAGATAGAGAAAAGGGAACTGATATGAAAAGAGTTGATGTGGAAAAAATGCTTAACAATGCAGCGGACAATCTCGTGCCCGATGTGCTTGATGGGGTGAAGCACGCCGAGATTGCGCCTCTGCCTTATGCCGAAGAGCTTTCTCCGCGTCGTCCGCTGTCTTTCGCGCGTATTGCTTTGACGCTGTCGATTGTTTTGGTGCTGTTGCTATCCGGAGGCTCGATAATCGGTCTTGCTAGCGCCGAAGCGGAGAGAGTCTATTTCGATGTCAATCCCTCTGTCGAGCTGGTCGTCAACTACTTTGGCCGCGTTACCGCGGTGAACTGTCTTGACACTGATGCGGAAAAAATCTTTGAAAACTCTACCGTCAAGGGCAAAAGCGTAAGCAATGTTCTTAAAATATTCATCACCAACGCTCAAAGCATGGGTTATTTTGAGGGCGAAGATGCCGCGATGTATATCAGCGTATCGTCGAAAAACGCTAAGCGCGCGGCAAAGAAAGCGGATTCCATCACGGGTATTGCAAAGGCTTTCGCGGCGCAAAATGGTCTTAGTGTTTCGCTCGAAAAACAAAATGCCTCGAACATTTCGAAGACGGAAGCGGAAAGCTACAATATTTCGGTCGGAAAGCTCAAACTGATAAAAAGGATCATTGAGCTGGACAACAGCTACACGGTCAACGGCCTCAAGGACAAAAGCATGCGCGAGCTCAATGAGATATTGAGATCACTAAGCTCCTAGCACTGCCGCAACGCGAGTAAAGACGATTATATTTCGCAGGATAGTTGCAATTTTTTGCGCAGGCGTTATATAGTAACGGCGAACTAACATCAAACAACACATCCCGCTTTTTCAGCGGGATGTGTTATTTAATCGGTGTCCAAAACACTTTCAATCAAACAATACTTAATTTGAAGTTTTTGAAAAATGCGTCAATTTGTATTAGATAAGCGAATACCTGAGGCAGTCTCATCAGCTGACCGTACCACGGCATATCCATTTCTATCCTGCCGCCGAAAAGCAATTCAAAAAACTCCTTGTTGACAAGCTCGTAAAGTATGCTT
>CAYTUT010000059.1:0-9704 GCA_964441295.1 uncultured Christensenellaceae bacterium
GCCGTCCCGATGATTGCAGGCGAGATAAAGCGGCATATACGCGATGACGGCCCGATAAAAGTCAGCAGGCAGACAAAGACGCTTGCGCTAATGATTAATAAGCACATAGAAGGCTTTAGGGCGGAGAACAACCGTGAGCCGACAGTCGAGGAGATAGCTCAAGCATTCAATCTCTCAGGATACGATATTGTATTCGCCCTTGACAGTACAAGAATGCCTATATCGCTCTATGAAAAGTACGATGAGGACGGCATGTACCTTATCGACAGCCTCAAAACTGAGGACAAGACGGATGAGGTAATAGACAAGATCATGCTGCGCGATATCATCAAGGAGTTGAGTGACAGAGACAAAAAAATAATTATCCTAAGATATTACCGTGACAAGACGCAAAATGAGGTTGCCAAAATGATGGGGGTGTCGCAGGTGCAAATATCAAGGCTTGAGAATAGAATTTTAAGCGAAATAAAAAAGAAACTGGTTTAATCAACCAGTAATCGTATGTTTTCAACTACACTCTTTAGAAATGATTAGGTTTACTGATAGTTTTTGTAGTAAAAAAACTGCATAAAGCGGTATTAATTTACTGATTCTGCTCATAATACCTACAGGTGTGTTATGGCAGATTTTTTGTTCGGTGCAAATCAAGAGGATACAGAAATATTAGTAAAGAAAGGCAAAAGCGTGGAGGAGAGAAATGCTAGGCAAACAAGAGTATAACGAGCTGGTAAAGGAAACCGTACCCAAATCCAAGGAGTTCAAAACTCTAATTTGGGCTTTTGTGGTGGGAGGGATAATATGCGTAATCGGTCAAGGAATAAGCGATGTTTTGAGGCTAATTATCAAGGATATTGACAAGGTATCGCTTGCCAATCTTACTTCTGCAATATTAATTTTTTTGGGCGCATTGCTGACAGGCATAGGAATATACGACAAAATAGGCGCCTTTGCAGGCGGTGGATCCATTGTTCCAATCACTGGCTTTGCCAATTCTGTTGTTTCGCCTGCAATGGAATACAACCGTGACGGTGTGGTATTCGGAATAATGAGCAAGATGTTCGTGATAGCGGGACCAATAATAGTCAGCGGAGTAATAGCTTCAATCGGAGTCGGTTTAATATATTGGGTGGTGTCCCTATTTTGATGAACAGCGGCAGACAGACAATAAAATTCCAAAAAGAAGCGGTCATTACCGCCAACTACGGTATAGCAGGGCCTAAAGAAAAAGAGGGCGCTCTGAGCGATTATTTTGACTATATACTTGAGGATGACACTTTCGGTGAAAAAAGCTACGAAAAAGCCGAGTGTAAGATGCATCTTCATACTATAGAAAAGGCGATTGAGCGCGCTAACATTAGCGAAAGCGATATCGATGCTATGCTTTGCGGAGATTTGCTCAACCAGATAATATCATCGTCTTTCTCGGCAAGGGAGTTAGATATACCTTATTTGGGAATATACACTGCTTGCAGTACTTTCGGCGCGGCGTTGGCTTTGGGGTCAATGCTGATATCAGGCGGATTTATGAGTAAGGTGGCATGCTCCACAAGCAGTCATTTTTCCACGGCGGAGCGGCAATACAGATACCCCCTTGAATTAGGTACGCAGATGACTCCGACCGCGCAGTGGACTGTAACGGGCAGCGGCTGCTCAATACTAGCAGACAGCGGTGAAGGGCCGAAAATAACGCAAGTAACTATCGGTAAAGTTATCGACTACGGCATAATTGACGCCAACAATATGGGCGCTGCAATGGCTCCTGCCGCCGCAAGTACTATAATTGCCCACTTCAAAGAATCAGGGCGAAATCCGGACTATTATGATATGATTTTGACCGGAGACTTGGGAATATTCGGCAGTGAACTGGTCAATAAACTGGTAGAGAGCGAGGGAATAAGCATTGCTTCACGGCATGAGGATTGCGGCAGAATGATATACAGACCCGAACAAAAGGTCAGAATGGGCGGCAGCGGCGCAGGCTGCAGCAGTCTGGTATTCAATACCTATATTATGTCAAAGTTTCGAAAGGGCGAGCTAAAGAAGCTTCTGTTTGTCCCTACGGGGGCCTTGCTTTCGCGCGAGTCGTCCCTGCAAGGAGAGAGCATACCATCAATCGCGCATGCAATCGCAGTGGAGGTGTAAGATGGATATGTTTTTGGATTATTTAATTGTATTTGCTGTCGGAGGTGCAGTATGCGCGATTGCGCAGCTGCTTATCAATCTTACCAAGTTCACCGCGGCAAAAATACTTGTAACTTTCCTCCTGTTAGGCGTAGTGCTTGAGGCAATAGGCGTTTTTGATTATATCAAGGATTTTGCCAAAGCCGGCGTAACCGTGCCAATTATCGGGTTTGGCAGCGTCATGACCAAGGGGACCTTGCTGGGGCTGAAAGAAAAGGGATTGTTGGGAGTGTTGTTAGGCGGACTCAGCGCCGGGGCAGTAGGGATAAGCGCCGCAATATTTTTCGGTTTTTTGATGGCTATAATATTTAAGTCAAAGACAAAAACTTAATTGTTTCTGAAAAGCTATTAGGCATATCGGATAGCGGATTGTAAGCATAATTGTAACCCACTGAATATAATATTATATGAGAAAATACAAAAGGAACGGTAAGGTTTTCAAGCTTGCCGTTATTTTGGTAATTTTTATATCTTTGTACATAGTCTGGGCTCAATATCTCAAAAAGAATATTGAGGACCAGGTATTTTATCAGAGTGTTTCCACGGTTAAGTCGCGAGCTGTAGAGTCAGTCAACCTTGCTACAAGCAATACTATAAGCGCAAGCATCAGCTATAATGATTATGTGACCGTAGAGCGGGACAGCGACAACAACATAACCTTTATACAAGGCAAAGCGATGCAGATGAATCGACTAGCACGGCAGATTGCAATTAGTTGTCAAGAATCTATTGCGAATATGGGGGATCAGCATGTCGATATCCCGATAGGCGCGTTTACCGGGTTTATTCTTTTTGCTAATTATGGTAGAAAAATCACCATTCCGCTTACTATTTATTCAACGGTGACGAGCGATTATTTTACTGCATTCAATTCGGTGGGCATCAATCAGACAAGGCACTCAATATATGTAAAAGTTTCTGTAAACATGGATATAGTTTTGCCATTGTACAGCTATCCCATCAGCTTTGATACCTATGTATTGGTTGCTGAAAGCATTATTGTTGGCAAAATACCCGAGGTGTACATCAATGCCGCAGATTACAAGGAATTTTTGGATTTGATACCTAATTAGTTTAATAATACTTATTATTAACTCTACGGTTGACATTTTTGAGCGCGGTGTGCTAAATTATATAAGTAATTTAGCTAAAATAACGGCAAAACAGGAGCAATTATGACAGATAAGATTGACAAAATCCTTGCTGAATGCAAGAGTCTTATTGAGCGTTCGTCAACAAGCGCCGAGCTTGGAGAAGTCCGTGTAAAATACCTTGGCAAAAGCGGAGAATACACCGGATTGCTGCGCGGACTCAAAGATGTTGCGCCGCAGGACAAGCCCGCGGCGGGCAAACTGATCAACGATGGCAGGATAATACTCGAAACAGCCTTTGAGACCAAAGAAATAGAGCTAAAAAAACATGAGCTTGCCAAAAGATTGGAAGAGGAAAAGCTTGACATAACACTGCCTGCCGAATGCGCAATCGGCTCACTGCATCCTCTCACCTTAGTCAAAAACGAAATCCTTGAGATATTCGCAAATCTCGGTTTTTCTGTCAAGGAAGGTCCGGAGATTGAGACAGATTACTTTAACTTTGAGGCATTGAATATTCCAAGCGACCATCCGGCAAGGGACATGCAGGATACCTTTTATGTTACGGACAAGCTGTTGCTAAGGTGTCATACATCGCCAATGCAGGCGCGCACCATGCTCAAGGAAAAGCCGCCTATCAGAATAACTGTTCCGGGCAAGGTATATAGAGCGGATGATGACGCTACGCACAGCCCGATGTTTAATCAGATTGAGGGTCTGGTAGTGGATAAGGGTGTGTCGCTGTCTCATCTAAAGGGGACTTTGGATATGTTTGCAAAGGCGCTTTTCAACGAGAATACCAAGACTCGTTTCCGCCCGTCTTTCTTTCCCTTTACCGAGCCTAGCGTGGAGGTCGATGTAAGCTGCGCGCTCTGCGGAGGCACGGGATGCAGGTTGTGCAAGGGTACGGGCTGGATTGAAGTACTAGGCGCCGGAGTGGTTAATCCTCAGGTACTTATTAATTGCGGCATTGACCCTGAGGAATACAGCGGTTTTGCTTTTGGACTAGGCATTGATCGAATCGCAATGATAAAATACGGCATACCGCATATGCGCATATTGTTCGAGAACGATGTCCGTTTTCTCAAGCAGTACAAATAGGAGATAATATGAAAGTACCATATAGCTGGTTGAAGGATTTTGTTGACATAAGCGTCACACCCGAGTTGCTTGCTGAAAAGCTTGTTTCCGCGGGATTTGAGATTGAGGAGATTATATACCCTTCTGATAATTACAAAAATATAGTTGTTGGAGAGATTTTGAGCGTGAGCAGACATCCGCAAGCGGACAAACTGCTTGTGTGCAAGGTTGATGTCGGCGCAAGAAGCGTACAGATTGTTACTAATGCCAGCAATGTCAGTGTTGGCGATTATGTCCCTGTATGCCTTGATGGCGGCTCAATCAACGGCAAAGCTATCGCAAAGGGCGAATTGCGCGGCGTACTCAGCGAGGGAATGTTTTGCGGAGGCAGTGACTTTGGACTTAGCGAGTCAGACTACGGCAACGCTCAAGAGGGCGGTATACTGATACTTGACAAGGCTTACCCTAAGGGTACCAATATTAATGTGGTGCTGGGTACAGATGACTGCGTGCTTGATGTCGCAGTGACTGCGAATCGTCCGGATTGCAACAGCATACTGGGGATAGCGCGGGAGGTTGCTGCAGTGCTTGACATGCCGCTCAAGCAATTTGATTTTGACGCTCTGCCCAGAGGTAAAGGGAATGTAGCCGATTATGTTACGGTGAGCGTTTTGGACAGCGAATTGTGTCCGCGCTACATGGCGAAGGCTTTGACCAATATCAAGATAGCCCCTTCCCCCGAGCTGATTAAAAAAAGGCTTCGTCTTATCGGTCTAAGACCCATCAACAACATTGTGGACATAACCAATTATGTTTTGATTGAGGTAGGTCAGCCCATGCACGCATTTGACAAGGCATTTTTAAAAGGCGGCAAAATAATCGTAAGAAGGGCGCAGGAGGGCGAAAATATCGTAACATTGGACGGCAAAAGCAATACCCTCAACAGCTCCAACCTCGTCATATGCGATGCCGAGCGTCCGGTAGCTCTAGCCGGTATAATGGGTGGAATCAATTCGGGTATCTGCAATAGCACGGATACTATTATTCTTGAGTCGGCACGATTCAAAAGGGATAATGTCAGAAAGAGCTCTAAAGCCTTGGGCATACGCTCCGATTCTTCAACGCGCTTTGAGAAAGGCATTGACTTTGTTAGTCAGGAGATGGCAATTAACCGCGCGGTACAATTAATTACCGGGATGGGATGCGGTGAGGTTGTCGGGGGAGTGATTGATGTTGTTGAGGGAGATTTGACCGAAAGGACAATAATGGTTTCGGCAAAAAAGATTCACGCAATCCTAGGCATAATTATCCCTACCGCGACGATGGCAGAGTTGCTCAACCGTTTGCAGCTTGCAACAAGCGTTGATGGAGATACTTTGACAATCAATGTTCCGCAATACAGGGAAGATATTGTCAATGCCAATGATATCGCCGAGGAAGTTATCCGCCTGTACGGCTACGATAACATTGTCAGCGTCAATCTGGACGGTCTAAGGCAGACGCGCGGCGGCATGAGCGGTATGTATGTCAAAATCAACACAATCAAGCAATTATTGTCAGGCGAATCTGGATTCTGTGAGGCGGTTACCTATTCGTTTATCTCGCCTCAGTTTGCTGGTATGCTTTCGCTTGATGATAATGATAAGCGTACTAAGACCATTAATTTGCTTAACCCCTTGGGTGAGGAGATATCGGTAATGCGCACCACGCTATTACACAGCATGCTGTCAATAGTATCCTCCAATGTTGCCCGCGGCAACAGAGAGGGCAAACTGTTCCAGGTTGCGAAAGTGTATTTTCCTAAGAGTCTGCCGCTTACTGATATTGCCGACGAATATGAGATGCTGATTCTTTCAGAGTTTGGCGGAGAGAGCAATTTTTATTCCATCAAGGGCGCGGTCGAAAGGATTGCATGCAAGCTTAACATTAACTTGACTTATGTGGTTTCTAAAGAACCGTTTTTGCACCCCGGCAGAAGCGCGGACATTTTTGTCGACGGTGAACGTGTCGGCTACTTAGGAGAGATACATCCCGAGACCGCCGCGAAGTACGGGCTGGAACAGCGTATTTGCGCTGCGGAAATCAATCTTGACCTTTTAGTCAAACACGCTAAAGAATTTCTTCCTTTTGTAGCTATGCCGAAATATCCTTCAATAGAGCGTGACTTAGCCTTTGTGCTTGACAAGGACATAAGCGCAGCTACGCTTTTGGATGTGATAAAGGGCGCGGCAGGCGAATATTTTGAGCGTATAAAACTATTCGATGTGTACCAAGGCAAGGGTATACCCGAAAACAAAAAAAGCATCGCCGTTAATATCTCTTTCCGCGCCGCAGAAAGGACGCTTGTGGACGAAGAAGTGGTGGCATCGATAGAGAAAATCTTGTTAGCGGCAAAGACAAGCCTTAACGCTGTGTTGCGCAGCTGATATGGAACTGTTGGCCCCTGCCGGTAGCATAGGCGCGCTCCGCCAGGCTGTGCATTCGGGCGCCGATGCGGTATATTTCGGTCTCGGTGAGCACAACGCGCGAATTAAATCTGCTGATTTTGATACCGATAATCTATCCTTTTGGGTAGATTATTGTCATTTATACGGGGTCAAAGCGTACATCACGATAAATACATCGGTTAAAAATAGCGAAATTCATCGAATAAGGGAGTTGGTATCAATAGCTGACAAAAGCGGCGCTGATGCAATTATTGCAACAGATATTGCAGTTATTATTATTGCTAAGGAGATTGCCCACGCACTCCCTGTCCATATCAGCACGCAAGCAGGAGTGCATAATGCGCTCGGAGCAGAGTTTTTTGCCAAGCTCGGAGCAGAGCGAATAGTCCTTGCGCGTGAGAGCGCTAATGATGATATTGAAGCGATTATTAAGACTTCCGGGATAGAAGTTGAGGTATTTGCGCATGGCGCGCTGTGCGTTTCGATGTCGGGAGCCTGTTTGCTCAGCTCTATCGCAGGCGGTAATAGCGGCAACAGAGGCAGATGTATGCAGCCTTGTCGAAAATTGTACAGTGCCTTTGGTGATAACGGCGAGTATATCACTAAGGGTTATCTGCTATCAACTGCAGACCTTGCAATGCAGGATAGAGTGATGGATATGCAGGCAATGGGCGTGAGTAGCATTAAGATTGAAGGTCGGCTCAAACGCCCTGAGTATGTCGGCGCAGCTGTTGATTATTACCGCAAATTGCTTGACGGCGGATACCCGAGCCATATAGGTATACGCAAAATGTTCGTAAGAGGTGATTTTGTCAAGAGCTACGGCGGCAATGCTAAGGTAATATATCAGCATACTCCCAGTCATATTGGCATACCGATAGGCACTATTGTGTCGCTGGAATGCCGTAAGGGCTATATGTTCGCCGAGATTGAGAGTTCGCACCCGATAAGAAAAGGTGACGGGCTCAAGATAATGCGTGGTCTAGTTGAGTGCGGCGGCGCCGAGGTAACCTCGGTAACGCACAACAGCAAAGGTAATTTTATTGTGCCGGTAAGCAAGGGTGTGCAGGTTGGAGATGAGGTTAGACTGACAACTGATTCGTTGGAGATTGAGCAGTTGGCAAAACTCAAAAATAGAATATCCGTATCAGTAGTATTCTCAATTAAAAGCGGCGAATCGCCAGTTATCACCGCACATTATGACAAATTGTCAGCTCAATATGCGCCGGATTATATCGTATCGGACGGGGCGGTGCCTAATGGTCAGATTGAGAGTCAGCTGAGAAAGACTAAAGATACTCCCTTTGATATTGCCGAGCTGACTATTAATAACGAGGGTGGCTATGTGTCCAAGGCAAGGCTCAACGAAATGCGCAGAATCGTACTGGATAAGCTTGAAGAGGCAATAGTTACAGCCTACCAAAGAAAGATTTCTTCAAAAGCTATTGTAGCACCGCCGTCAGCTGTCAGCCATTCATCCGCTAATGTCAGGTTGATAGAGGTACAAAACGAAGCTCAGCTCGACAGCGTTAGCCGCGATGATGTGGTAATAATCAATCCGATAGAACTTAATCAGATATCAATTAATGCTCTTGTTGCCAAGGCTGAAAGCAAGGTCAAACAAATCTATATCAAAATGCCGCGGCTTAACCGTAACGGCGAGTACAAGGAAATTATGGAATATATCTCCGACAGCGGTCTAGGGCTGCTTGCGGATAATGTATACGCTGTTGAATATGCAAGGCAAAACGGCATCCCGTATATTGCAGGCATAGGGCTCAATATCTTTAATTCGATTGCATTTGATTATTTTGCTGATGCAAAATACATTGTCATTTCGCCCGAAATAGGCGCGGATGCCGAGCTGCTTGATCGCGGCGGTGTAATATTCGCGGCGGGACACCTGCCTCTAATGACACTTGCGCATTGTCCGTTTTCGGTGACACGCGGCGCTTGTTGCAGTTGCGCGGACAGGGGTAGGACAATTAGTTACAAAGACGGGACCAACCGCTTTGATATCGTGCCTACGATATGCCGTAATTGCCAGTTTACCCTATATAACGGTATCGTTCATAATTTATTGTCAAAACTTAAGGGCATGAGCTATAATGTATATATTAATATGCTTAACACCACATCAATAAGCGCGTTGCTTGCCAAAAGCAGTACGCTCGGTCACTACAATAATGAGGTAATATAATTGGACAAAAAAGTACTTACAGCGCTCGAATATGATAAAGTCGCCGCAATTATCGCGACTTATGCCGTATCCGAGGGGGCAAAACTTGCTATACTTGCAATGATTCCGGCGGCGACTGTTGACGAGTCTACGGCGTTGCTTGTTAAGACAGCAGAGGCGGACAAGATAATGTATCAATACGGTGTCAGCCCGTCCTTTGGGATTGATGATATCGCACAAAGTTTGATGCTTGCCGAGAAGCAATCGATGCTGACAATGGCAGAACTGCTCAAAGTGGCGCGCGTTTTGCGTGTCAGCCGTGTTGTGAAAAGCAGTATTCTCAAAGTTAACGATAGTTTTGATAATCTTCACGGATATGCCAAAGAAATTTTTGTTGCCAATGAACTGGAGCAGGATATATCATCTGCGATAATCAACGATACGGAAATGAGTGATAACGCGTCGCCTGCGCTTTCTTCGGTACGCAAGGCAATACGCAAGGCCAACGAGCGGTTAAGGGACAAGCTCAATTACTATATAACATCGCCCGAATACTCCAAATATTTGCAGGACAATATAATTACTCAGCGGGGCGACAGGTACGTGATTCCGGTAAAAAGTGAGTCGAGAAGCAGTGTAAAAGGCTTAATACATGACCAGTCGGCATCGGGTCAGACAGTGTATGTTGAGCCTATTGCAGTTGTGGAGATGAATAACGAGCTGCGC
>CAYTUT010000060.1:0-9684 GCA_964441295.1 uncultured Christensenellaceae bacterium
TGCTGCGTAGGCTTGATAGATCTGAACTCTTTCTCCAAATACTTCTTAAATCTGTTAATCATTTTGCCCTCCCAATATTAAATTGCTCAATATTTTATTAATTTTTTGCCATTCGGCTCTTTTTTCTTCATAAAATTCCTTGCCTGCGGGGGTAAGAGCGTAATACCTGCGCCTGCCGCCTTGCCCTCCGTCGCCCCAATAGGCTTTTATGAGCCCATCTTCCTCCATTCTTCTGAATGCGGTGTAGATAGTGGCGTCCTTGACATCAAGCATGCCCTCTCCCGCCTCCGTGATAGCCTTGGATATCTCATATCCATAATTATCACCCTCAGAAAGGATTCTAAGTATCACGGTTTCGGTATGACCTCTCAAAATATCTCCTGCCATTGTTCACCTCTTTTACGGACCGGTTATACCTCGCTTCACAAGGTATATAACCTATTTATATATATAATATCACACGATATCTAAATATGCAACTATATTTTCAATTTTTTGAAATTTTTTTATTTTTTGCCGCATGACTGCCAAGACAAAAAACCAAAAGGGGCAAGCCTAAGCACAGTGACTACAGACAGCCTCAAAAGCAAGAGGGCTTGAGGATAATTCAACTCAAGCCCTCTCACTAATTATATGATAAGGGGGAAAATTATAACATTTTTAGCACATCTTGTGCTTACACCGTAATATTAGCACAACTAAAAGCATATGTCAACACTTTTTTGAAAAAAAGTTAAATATTTCACCAACTTAACACTTTTTTAACTCTGTCTTAATTTTTATTCGTATCTCAACGCTTTTCTGACCAGCATCTCGCCTGCGATTGCGCCGTCTGCAGCTGCAGTTACTACCTGTCTCAAAGGCTTTTCTCTGATGTCTCCCGCCGCATACACCATAGGTATTGTTGTTTCCATCTTTTCGTTGGTGACGATGTAACCGTTATGCGCAATCTCCTTCACCAGTTCGGTTTGAGGCTCTTGACCCACTGCAACAAAGAGACCGTCAATATCCATCTCCCTCTCCGCATTGGTGTTAACATCCCTTACGACTACCCGCTGGAGCTTTTGGCCGCCGACAAGCTTTGTGACCACGCTGTCAAGTATAAGCTGCACGCTGCTCTCCTTAATACGCTGCGCCAGCGTAGGACCGGCGCGAAGCTGATTACGGCGATGGACAAGATACACCTTACTAGCGAATTTTTCAAGATATATAGCATCCTCTACCGCGGTATTACCGCCGCCCACAACCAAAACAGTCTTATTTTTATAGAAAGCGGCATCGCATGTGGCGCAATAGGACACGCCCGCTCCGGTCAGCCTCTGCTCATCCTCGACACCTAACAGACGGGGACGGGCGCCCATTGCAAGTATCAGCGCCTTGGCTTCCAAAGAGCCCGAAAACTCCGTATCAACCCTTTTGATTTCGCCGTGAAGTTCTATAGCGCTGACCGTATCGTACACGATGTTCACATTGTGCGCTGCAACCTGCTCGCTCATCTTCATCGAAAGTTCAAATCCGCCGATGGTATTATAGCCCGGATAATTCTCAATCTCGCTTGTCAAGTTTGCCTGTCCGCCCATTGACATTTTTTCTATCAACGCAACTGACAACCCGCCTCTTGCCGCGTAAAGCGCCGCGCTCATGCCGGCAGGGCCGCCGCCTATTATCAAAACATCGTACATAAAGCACCTCTATTTTTTTATATTATACTAATAATATGGGCCTTTTGCAAGCGCTTCATAAGCAATAATCATTACTTGGCGTTTTGCAAAACACTATTTGCTCAAATAGCATTATATTATGCGCGCGCGTCATATATATATGTATGAAGAAGGTTATTGCTGCACTTGTAATTATTGTCATCTTGCTTTTTGCTTCGGCAGTACTCAGCGCTTGCGCGCCGTTTGCGATCAACATACCTATCGAAAAGAGCAATTACGATATTTCGGTAGCTCTGGACTGCAATTCCAACACATTGACCGGTTGTGCGCAGATAACATACCATTCGCGGCGCAAAGGGCTTGATGAGCTGTCCCTGCAACTGCACGCCAATGCGTACCGTGACACAGTGGTCAGCGAGCAATATATTACATACGCTTATCCAAAAGGCAAAATAAGCCATGGCGGTATCGAAATCGGGAGCATTACCTCGGACACCCATAGTATTGCCTCTTATGCGACGGCAGGCAGCGACATGACATTGTTAAGGATAAAGCTCTCAAAGCCCTTGGCGCATGGAGAAAAAATAGTTTTTACCGTCAATTACACCATAACACTTCCAAAAATCAAGCACCGTCTGGGCTACAGTGATTATGTATACAATATCGCCCATTTTTATCCGGTGATGTGCGTATATGAGGACGGAGGCTTTTTGGAATACGAATATTCCAAGCTGGGCGACCCCTTTTACAGCGAGCTGTCCGATTATACTGTCAGATTAACTCTGCCCAAAAATTTTGTTGCCGCCCATACGGGTACGATATCCGGGGAGCAAAACAACGAGGACGGCACAAAAACACTTGTTATCAATGCTGATAATGTAAGGGATTTTGCCCTCGCCGCCTCTCCATACTTCATATTAAGGACAGATACAGTCGGCGATATTACGGTCAAATATTATTATATCGAAGAGACTGACGGCAACAAACGCATGGAACTAATCACATCCGTGCTGGCTGCGTACAGTTCTTATTATTGTCCCTACCCTTACTCTACTCTTACAGTAGTTAGGACGCCGTTCGCTTTCGGCGGCATGGAATACCCTCAGCTGGTGTACATCTCCGACTCCCTCGACACCGCTTACACAGATCTGGTAATCGCTCATGAGCTTGCACATCAATGGTGGTATGCTCTCGTTGGCAATGACCAAATCCGTTATGCCTGGCTGGACGAAGCGCTTGCAGAGTTTTCCACTTATCTTTATTATCGAAAAAACAGTCCGAAGCTATATAAGCAGTATTTCAACGAGAGCTACGCCAAATACGTGCGCTACGCGTCTATCACAGGATTAACAGGCGCAAATTCGGCAATGGATGACATTCTATATAATTATGATGATTACCGCTACAGCGCAAACGTATATACAAAAGGAATGCTTATGCTGATGTCGCTTTACGAGATAAAAGGCGAAGCGCTTATCGCCGCGTTATCAGATTATGCAGTAGCAAATCAATACAAAATTGCCACCCCCGAAATCTTTATCGCTTCGCTGTCCGCCTCCCTCAACACTCCCCAGCAGTCATATTTTGACGCCTGGATAAAGGGCAAGGTTATATTGCTGTAACTGTAGCAACACTAATCATTTTGCGAATAAAAAACAACGCCCTGCATGCAGGGCGTTGTAATAATTACGATAACTATCTCTTGCTGAACTGAGGTGACTTACGCGCTTTCTTCAAGCCGTACTTCTTTCTCTCTTTCATTCTCGGGTCGCGGGTTAAAAACCCCGCCGCCTTCAGGGTACCTCTGGTCTCGGGCTCTGCAAGAATCAAAGCTCTAGATATTCCGTGGCGGATCGCGCCTGCTTGACCTGTAAAGCCGCCGCCTGCGATGTTGACAAATATGTCGTACTTCGCGCTGTTTGAGGTAAGCTCGAGAGGCTGTCTGACGATGAGCTTAACCACATCAAGGCCGCCGAAATACTCATCGATTGTCCTTTTGTTGATTACGATATTGCCTTCGCCGCCGGGAATCAAGCGAACACGCGCTATAGCGTGCTTTCTGCGGCCTGTGCCCCAATACTGCAATTTCTTCTTTACTGCTTTCTTCGTTGCCATAATCTACCTCGCTATTAGAACTTGAGTTCTATGGGCTGCTGAGCCTGCTGTTCGTGCGTGGAACCTGCGTACACCTTGAGCTTTCTAAACATCTTTCTGCCCAAAGCATTCTTGGGAAGCATACCCTTGATTGCCTGATTGACTGCAAATTCCGGCTTGTTAGCCATAACATACTTCGCTGATTCCTCTTTCAGACCACCGATATAGCCTGTGTGGTGCCTGTACATCTTCTGCTCAAGCTTTTTGCCTGTTAATACTACCTTACTGCAATTTATAATAATGACATAATCACCTGTATCAACATTGGGAGTGAAGGTGGGCTTGTTTTTACCGCGCAAAACAGCGGCAACATTGCTTGCAAGACGGCCTAATACCATCCCCTCAGCGTCTACCACATACCACTTTCTCTCAACTGTCTCAGGTTTCGCCATATAAGTTTTCATGGTTAATCCTCCGAATTATTTATAACGCATTAATCCGCCAACACCGCTAATGGATAACTCGCGTGTCGCAATAACGCAAAATATAAGGGGCTAATTCATACTATGCGTTAGTAGATAAGCTATAATATAATAATATACCAATTTTGCAGTGTCAACTGATTTTAACCCGATTTGGAAAAAATGCGATAAAATACGAAAATATGCGCCTTATTCCACCGTTCTTTTGTACGCTTCTGGATCGTATTCGACTTTTTTCAGGTATAACCCCTTTGCCTCAAGTGTTTTGCCTGCCATTGTCCTGTCGCCAGACTCTATAGCCGCCTTAACATCCTCCGCGGTCAGTTTGCCCATTCCGGCATAGACTAGAGTGCCGGCTATTATCCTTACCATATTGTACAAAAAACCGTTGCCTCTTGCCTCAATAATCAACTCGTCGCCGCACTCTGCGATATCCAAAGTATATATCGTTCTCACGGTGTCCTTAACATAGCCTCCGGTTGCTTGGAAGCATTTGAAATCGTGCGTGCCGCGTATGACCTCGGCAGCCTGTCTCATCTTGGCAACATCCAGCGCATAGGGTATGTGGCAGTGCGTCAGCTCTCTGATTGGACTGCGGTGCGCGCCCCTGTAAATTTTGTATATATATGTTTTTGATTTTGCATCAAAGCGAGCATTGAAATTATCTCCGACCACCCTTGCGCTCTTTACCGAAATATCAGAAGGAAGCAGCGCGTTAATCGCAAAAGGCAATTTTTCACACGGTATGGGTGTCGAAGTATCAAAATGCGCCGCCTGCGCGAGCGCATGCACTCCCGCATCTGTCCTGCCGCTGCCATGCACAACTACTTCTTCTCCCGTCAAAGTACTGATTGCATTAGCCAAAATCTCTTGCACGCTTGAGCCGTTGTTTTGTCTTTGCCATCCGCAATAATTGGTGCCTAAATATTCTACGGTAATTAGAATTCTCATGCGAATAACCCCATTATCAAAGCATCGATATTAAGCATATATTTGTCAAGCAGCAGCACTGCGGCGAATGTAAAGAAAGTAAGCGTTGCCACAAGGTCGGCCCGACCGAATTTGAGCAGTTTGTATCTGGTTCGGTTGGGAGTAGCGTTATAGCATCTTGCGTCAAGCGCCAGCGCCAGTTCGTCAGCGCGGCGGAAAGCTCCGACAAACAGAGGTATCAGCACAGGTATCAACGCCTTGGCGCGGCGAAATACGCTGCCCGTGTCAAAGTCCGCTCCGCGCGCTTTCTGCGCCATCACTATTTTATCGGTTTCTTCCATCAGCGCCGGAATCATTCTTAGCGCGATGCTCATAATTATCGCCACATCATGGACAGGGAATTTTACAAGTTTGAGCGGCGACATCAGACGCTCCAGTCCATCTGTCAACTCCATCGGTGTCGTGGTAAATGTCAAAATTGCGGGCCCCAGTACCAAAAGAATGAGCCTAAGCGCCATTTTTGAAGCAAAGATTAAGCCGTCCGAATATATCTCTATCCTCCACCAGCTCCACAACAGATTGTTGCCATTATAAAAAAATATGTTAATAATCGACACAAAGATGACCAAAAACATTACTGCCTTTACACTCTTTAGCAGTGTTTTTATGGGTATTTTGCTAAGGAAAGACAACAACAGCACAAAAAACAAACACATAGCGTATCCGGCAAAACTATACACCATAAACAAAACTGTAATATACACGGCGGTAAAAATCAGTTTTGCGCGGGGGTCTATCCTGTGGACTATCGAGTCAGAGGGGTAGTATTGTCCGAAGGTAACATCTCTAAGCATCTTTACCCCCTTTGACCCTCACTATCTCATCTACCAGCTTCTCCGGGGTGATACAGCTGCCCAACGCAATGCCCTTGGCCCTCAACTCATTGGCAAGCTTGACCGAGACAGGAACATCGAGCCCTATTGCCGTCAGGCGCGAAGTATCAGCGAAGAGCTCATCGGGAGGCAGGTCGTATACCAAACTGCCGTTTTCAAAAACTGCAACCCGTGTTGCGTAACGCGCCACATTGTCCATATCGTGCGACACCATTATTATTGTGGGCGATACGCTTTGCTTGAGCTTCATTATCAGCTTCATTATTTCGTTTTTGCCGCGCGGATCAAGTCCTGCTATCGGTTCGTCCAAGACCAAAACCTTAGGCTCCATCGCAATAACACCGGCAATGGCGACACGCCGCTTTTGACCGCCCGACAATTCGAACGGGGAGCGCTCGGCGACTTCGTCATAATCCAGTCCCACAAGCTCGATAGAGCGTCTGACTCTTCTTTCGACCTCTTCGGGCGAAAGCTTCATGTTGCGCGGGCCAAACCCGACATCTTTGGCAACGGTTTCGTCAAAGAGCTGGTATTCGGGATATTGGAATACCATTCCAACTTCACTGCGCAGTCTTTTCAAGTCGGGTCTTCGGGCATTCAAATCAATATCGAATA
Source organism: uncultured Christensenellaceae bacterium (assembly GCA_964441295.1). GTDB lineage: Bacteria > Bacillota > Clostridia > Christensenellales > CAG-1252 > SACC01. The sequence continues at coordinate 6,676 of CAYTUT010000060.1, forward strand.
CCTTAATGCTTCCTTCTTTTAGCCTAATCAGACCGTTAAGATGCTGAATAAAGGTACTCTTGCCGCTGCCCGTGTGACCGATAATAGCGTAGAACTCCCCTTCGTTGATTTTGATCGAAACATCTGTGAGCGCCTTCTTCTCGTAAGGCGACCTTTCCATATAGGTGAAAGATAGACCCCTTACATCAATCGACATAGCGCCTCCGCAAATTCAGCTTCGCTACTAATTTCGGGTAATTCAATCCCTTTTTTGCGAAGCAAGTGTATTACATAATTGATTACAGGCAATTCCAGCTTGCACTCTTTGGCGAATTCGTATTGGCTGAACAGCGATTCGGGCTTGCCGTCAAAAACTAGCCGCCCTTCCTTCATTACAAGGACTCTATCCGCGCCTATGCACTCTTCCATATGGTGAGTGATATGAATTACCGTGATGTTGTTTTGCTTATTAAGCTTCTTAATAACCGACATGACTTCGCCCCTGCCCCGCGGGTCGAGCATAGCCGTTGATTCGTCAAGCACAAGTATACTAGGCTTCATTGCAAGCACGGCGGCAATAGCGATGCGCTGTTTTTGCCCGCCTGACAGCTTGAATGGAGTATGTTTGCGCATTTCGCTCATTCCAACAGCCGACAGCGCCCAATCCACTCTTTCTGCAATCTCCTCTCTCGGAATACCGAGGTTTTCGGGACCGAAAGCAATATCGTCCTCGATAATGCTGGCAATCATCTGATTATCGGGATTTTGGAAAACCATACCGACCTTAGAACGAATCTTGAATATTTCTGTATCGTCATCGCTGAAAGTGTCCGCGCCGTACACAAAGACTTTGCCCTTAGTAGGCATAATCAGCCCGTTGAGCAGCTTCGCCAAGGTGCTTTTACCGCTGCCATTGGCGCCGCAAAGCACGACAAACTGCCCTTCTTCCACCGACAACGAGACATTCTCGAGTGCCATAATCGCATTCTCGGTATCGATGACATATTCGTAGCTAACATTGCGTAATTCGATTGCCTGCATAGCTTTGATTATAGCATATGCCCTCATTATTTCCAACTAATTGCACAAAAAAACCGACCTTTCGGATATCAATAGTCCAAAGGTCGGTTATTTAATTATTATTGATTGTTATTATTTTGCCGCTAGCTTCTTGTATATCTCGAGCTTCGCCTTTGCTTCAGCCTCATTCGCCGCAAACATCTCCTCGGCTTTGGGATTAAACATTGCAAGCTGAGCATACCTGTTCTCTGCGAGCAGGAAGTCACGATATCCGCCCTGAGGCTCTTTGCTGTCCAGCTTGAAAGGATTCTCTCCCTTCGCCGCTAGCTCGGGATTGTATCTGTACAGCTGCCAATATCCGCACTCTACAGCTTTCTTCATCGTGATTTGCGAATTGCCCATATCCTTCAGCCCCTGATTGATACACGGAGCGTATGCAATGATAATTGACGGACCGTCATATGCCTCTGCCTCAAGTATCGCATCCATAAATTGCTTGTGGCTTGCGCCCATTGCAACCTGCGCCACATATACATATCCGTAGCTCATCGCCATCATGCCGAGATCTTTTTTCTTGGTAATCTTGCCAGATGCTGCGAATTTCGCAATAGAGCCTGTCGGTGTGGATTTGGATGACTGTCCGCCCGTATTGCTGTACAGCTCGGTATCCAATACCAATATGTTGACATTCTCATTCATGGCAAGCACATGGTCCAGACCGCCATATCCGATATCGTATGCCCAGCCGTCACCGCCGATTATCCATATGGATTTCTTAATCAGACAGTCGGCATTGCGCATAATATCTTCCAAAGCCTCTTTCGCTTTGCCCTCCGCGCTGTTAATCGCTTCGGGAAGCATCGCCTTAATAGCTTCGGTGACGACCTTGGTCTCATCTGCGTTGCCTTTGTTGTCTATCCATCTCTTGAAGGTTTCTGCAAGCTCTGCAGATACTCCCGCCTCTATAGCGGCATTCATATCCAACTCTAGTTTGTTTCTTCTCTGTGTATAGGCAAGATTCATGCCGTATCCGTATTCAGCGTTATCCTCGAACAGGCTATTGGCCCACGCCGGTCCGTGTCCCTTCTCGTTGGTTGTGTAAGGACATGTAGGCGCCGAACCGCCATAGATTGAGCTGCAGCCGGTAGCATTGGCTACTACCATCCTGTCACCGAACATTTGAGTGATTACCTTAATGTAAGGAGTCTCTCCGCAGCCTGCGCAAGCGCCGGAAAACTCGAATAAGGGCTTGTTGAACTGACTGCCGATAGGAGTCTTTCTGTTGACGGGAGCGTTAATTTCCTTAAGTGATGCCGCAAAATCCCAGTTGTCTTTTTGCTTAGCTTCCATCTCCTCAAAAGGCTTCATATCGAGTGCCTTTTGCTTGGAAGGACACTGATTCACGCATACCTTACAACCCATACAATCGAGCGGGCTCACCTGTATTCTGTACTGATAGCCTTTTGCCGCGTTAGCGGGTTTGGTCTCGAATGTGGCGGGCTTGCCGTTCAAATCCTCCTCAGTTGCAAGAACGGGGCGAATCGCGGCATGCGGACAGACAAATGAGCACTGGTTGCACTGGATACAGTTCTCCGGAATCCACTCGGGCACGAAGGGCGCAACGCCTCTCTTTTCGTACTTTGTAGTGCCTGTCGGGACCATACCATCCGCATTGAATGCGGATACGGGCAACGCGTCGCCTTTAAGAGAAAGTATGGGATTGACGAAGCTCTTGAAGTATTCGTTGTCGGCAACGGCAACGGGAGCGGCTCCCTCTGTAGCGGTCGCCCAGCTCTCGGGATATTCGACCTTCTTAAGATTAGCGATAGCATTATCCACGCAAGCATAGTTCATGTTGACTATTGCCTCGCCTTTCTTGCCGTAGGTCTTGAGAATTGCTGACTTCATATACTTCTCAGCATCTTCGTACGGGATAATATCCGCCAGCTTGAAGAATGCCGCCTGCATAACGGTATTGACGCCTCTTGATGTCCCTATCTCTTTGATGAC
>CAYTUT010000061.1:0-9589 GCA_964441295.1 uncultured Christensenellaceae bacterium
AGAAATAATGATACATATAGAAATATAAGCAATGACTACGGACCTGAACCCTTCGTTGTTAACATAGAAAAAGAAACTTTGCAAAATCCTTACTTCCGCGCAGCGCTTTGGACAGGTGAACATCTACAACTAACTCTAATGTGTATACCTGTAAGAGGTGAAATCGGTCTTGAGACACACCCTAATCTAGATCAATTTCTACGATTAGAGCAAGGCTATGGTCTAGTGAAAATGGGACCTTCCCCTAATAATCTAAACTTCCAGACAAAGGTGAAAGATGGATATGCAATATTTATCCCTGCTGGAACATATCATAATCTAATAAATATAGGTAACATACCTATAAAACTATATTCAATTTACGCTCCGCCTCAGCATCCCAGAGGCACGCTTCATGAAACAAAGGAAATAGCTGACTTAGCAGAAGAGCATAATCATTAAGCAAGTAAGCGGTAAGAATACGCAAGCAATTATTTTTTTATTTGTAACCCTGCTCGCCGCAGGGTTACAAACTATACCTCTTCTTTTGCTATAGACAAGAGTATTTCATCTATGACATTGTCATTATAGATAGTATTATTCATCATTCGTTCACCCTACTACTGTATATGAATCTTCTTTAATAATTGTTAAGCGCCTTCTTGCCGTGTGGATAATATAAGATGTATTATTTTGTGTGGTGACTTATTAATTGTTAACATTCTAATATGGTGTCCTATTGTTTTTATACTAGCAACCATACAGGTGCAGATTAATGATATAAGACATTTACGATAAAGAAATTGATGCAGTCCAAAAATTAAGAGCAACATGCAAAAAATCTCTGCGCCTCTACTGCAGTTGCCGCATATACAAAAAATATGCCGGCTAATGCCGGCATATTAAAATATGTTTGCTTTAATCTTCTCAGCTTATCGCCTTGAATGCCTGGTCCAAATCAGCGATAATATCATCGATATGCTCAGTACCTATCGACAGTCTTACCGTATTAGGCTTGATTCCCGAGTCAAGAAGTTTTTCTCCGCTGAGCTGCGAATGCGTAGTGGATGCAGGATGGATTACTAAGGATTTGACATCCGCCACATTGGCAAGCAGGGAGAATAGCTCTAGATTATCAATAAATCTCTTTGCTGTTTCCGCTCCGCCTTTTATTTCGAAGGTAAAAATAGAGCCTGCTCCCTTAGGAAAATATTTTTTATACAGGTCATGATTGGGATGAGAGGCAATAGAGGGATGATTGATTATATCTACCTCTTTGTTGGATTTCAGGTAGTCTATTACCTTCAAAGTATTCTCTACATGCCTTTCGATTCTAAGCGACAATGTTTCCAATCCTTGCAAAAACAAGAATGAATTAAATGGGCTTATAGCGGCTCCCGTATCCCGAAGCAAAGTCGTCCTAATCTTAATAATGTATGCAAGATTACCCGCGACTTCTGTAAATACTGCGCCGTGATAGCTAGGATTTGGCTTGGACAATCCGGGGAATTTGTCATTCTGCGCCCAATTAAATGCGCCGCCGTCAACAATCACTCCGCCTAGCGATGTACCGTGACCGCCTATGAACTTTGTCGCTGAATGCACCACGATATCTGCGCCGTGCTCAAAAGGACGGAAGAGATAGGGCGTTGCAAAAGTGTTGTCTACTATAAGCGGTATACCATTGGCGTGAGCAATCCTTGCCAAGGCGTCCACATCTAATATAGTAGAGTTGGGATTGCCTAGAGTTTCAATGAATATCGCTTTTGTATTGGGCTTTATAGCCTTTTCAAAGGCACTGATATCGTCACCGTTAACAAATGTTGTTTCTATACCAAAATCCTTAAAAGTATTTGCAAAAAGATTGTATGTACCGCCGTATATCCTTTTGTCCGAAATAATATGGTCTCCGGACAATGCGATGTTTTGTAGTGCATACGCTACTGCGGCTGAACCCGAAGCCAACGCAAGCGCCGCAACGCCGCCCTCTAGCGCAGCTATTCTTTTTTCAAAAACATCAGAGGTAGGGTTCATGAGCCTTGTGTATATATTGCCGGCTTCGCTTAGGGCAAATCTACCCGAAGCTTGAGCCGCATCCTTGAACACATAAGAGGTTGTTGCGTAAATAGGCACAGCCCTTGCGTCTGTAGCTGAATCAGGGCTTTCTTGCCCTACATGTAGTTGTAATGTTTCAAATCTATATTTATTATTAATGTTTGCCATTTTTTTAATCTCCTAATTTTTTATTATTTAAAATTCTGTTTAGCTGCTCATCGACAGTATGGACAGCGATACCACATTCGGCCGCTGCCAAGGTTATGCTTTATTAAATTTTGTATAGTGCATTTCATAGCGACTCCAATGATACAATTCATATCTGTTTAGTATGTTATGATTATACTACAGCGCATTTTGCTAGTCAACAACTTTTTACAAATTGGCAAAAATATTTGAAGACTTGTTGTTGCCTATATATTCAGCGCATAACCTTTAGCTGCATTTATTCACTGCCTCATTTAGAGAGAAGCACCTCTTTGGTCTTAACAAAATAGTTGACGAGCATCCCGGCTAATTAACAGCGTAATTTCGTTTTTCATCTCTTAACACCATATTTGTAAGTATTACTGCATACCAGCTATTTATCCGTGCATATATCCTATATATTATAATAGGCGACAAAAAAGACCTTTGCGGTCTTTTGGCTGAGTTTGTTTAGTATCATTGAATAGTTTGGTATTCTCTGCTATACAAGTGGTTATATGTTAAAATCAAAGCCCATTTTAGAATTTTTCTCGTCAAGTAAATCCTGCAAAGTTTTGCTGTCTAAAAAGCTGTTTATTACATTATAAAAGTCTTTCCATAATCCCAAAGTGCAGCACATTTCGCTTCTCAAACACTGATTCGCGCCGTCATCCAGACAAGCGACCGGAGCTAAGCTGCCCTCTGTTACCCTAAGAATAGCCCCGATTGTATATTCTTCGGGAGATTTTGACAGTTTATAGCCGCCTTGGGCGCCTCTCACTCCTCTTACCAATCCTGATTTGACCAACAAACTTATTATTTGTTCCAGATATTTTTCGGATATCTCCTGTCTTTCGGATATATCCTTTAGTCTGACATATTCACCGTTGCCCTTCTCGGCTATATCAAGCATTAATCTTATTGCGTATCTTCCCTTAGTCGATATCTTCATATTCCCTCATTTTTTTATCAATTATATTTTATTATATCTATTAACATGCTAATTTGTCAAATTTATATATTTTTGTTTATTATTTTTGGTCAAATATTATTTTTTCCCGCACTGACTGACAAGCAAAATTGAATAACAAAAAAATTCGGTACAAAAACCTTGACAAAACTTTTAGCTATGGAATAAAATAATAACATACAAAACATATATGTTATATGGAGGTTGTCAAATGTCTAGAATAAACAAACAACTCACTGATTTAATAGGGAACACTCCGTTATTGGAATTATCGCAATACAACGCAATAAACAAGCTTGGCGCAACGATAATAGGCAAGCTTGAATACTATAATCCGGCGGGCAGTGTGAAAGACCGTATCGCAAAGGCGATGATAGAGGATGCTGAGCATAAAGGCATTCTTAACAAAAATTCGATTATTATCGAACCCACAAGCGGCAACACGGGAATAGGTCTTGCGGCAGTAGCCGCCGCAAAGGGGTACAAAATAATACTTACCATGCCCGAGACAATGAGTATTGAGAGAAGAAAGCTTCTGAAAGCTTACGGGGCGGAGCTTGTACTCACCGAAGGCTCTAAGGGCATGAGGGGCGCCATCGAAAAGGCATATGAACTTGCAAAAGAAACCCCGAATTCGTTCATTCCCGGACAATTCGTCAATCCGGCTAATCCGGAGACCCACAGGCGCACCACGGGTCCCGAGATATGGGCGGATACAGACGGCAAAATTGACATTTTTGTAGCTGGAATCGGCACTGGAGGCACAATAACCGGCGCAGGAGAATTTCTTAAGAGCAAAAACAAAAATCTAAAAATTGTTGCTGTTGAGCCTGATGATTCACCTGTTCTTTCCGAGGGCAGATCGGGTCCGCACAAGATACAGGGCATCGGAGCAGGCTTTGTTCCTGAAACATTGAACACCAAAATATATGATGAAATAATAAGGGTCAAGAATGATGACGCATTTGCTGCGGGCAGAGCCGTAGCGTCTAGCGATGGTTTGCTTGTAGGCATATCGTCCGGCGCCGCACTGTACGCTGCGACCCAGATTGCTTTAAGAGAGGAAAATAAAGGCAAAAATATCGTAGTAATCCTGCCTGATACCGGCGAGAGATACCTTTCCACAGCATTATTTGACAGTTAATAGGGGTGATTAAGCCATCTTTCAAGAGTTTCCCTCACTTATCCATGGAGTAATTATGCCTTATCTCCACGCATCCTGCTGCGAAAAGCCAGAATTGCAATTAGATATATTACCAATGCATATACAAGCACTATTCCAAGGGGAGGGAGCATCCCGATAAGATCGCCCGATAGTGATGCTTTGATAGCTTGAACGCTGTGATAAAATGGGAAAATGTGCGCTACTGTTTTGAAAGCTCCGCCTATCAATTCAATCGGTATAAATACGCCCGACAGCCAACCCGCCAGATTAGTCAGCAAGGCACCGCAAATACCGCCTACGGCTTTGTCGCTGAATAAGGAGCCGCAAAGCAGACCAAGTCCGATAAACAATAGAGCGGTTAAGGTCGTAACAAAAATTGCAAGCAAAATTCCAACAGTTATTTGCAGACCGCACAGCGTAGACGCCAAAAGCGTTATTGTTGCTTGCCCTATCGTTACTATCAGCATCGGAAAAGTGTATCCCAACAAAAAATCTGACGCTTTCATCGGCGATGTGAACAGACGCATTAGAAAAGACGAAGTTCTGTCTTTTGCGAGCAGCATTCCTGCAAATAATGCCATAAAGGCAGTTCCAAACATCGCTAATCCCGGAGCAAGGTTTGCTATCTGAAACGTTGGATTGTTGGCCTCGGGAGGAATATTCGCGTTGATTAGGGAAAGTAACGCCAACAATATCAGCGGGAAGCCAAGTCCGAAAAATAAGTTGATAGGCTCGCGTAATATCTCTTTGATATTGCGCTTTGCGAACAAATAGGCTCTCATAATGTACCTCCGTTAAGAACAATAAAGGCATCCTCCAGTTTGCTTGTTGCTGTGTGAGCAGTTAGTTCTGCCACTGTTCCAATTGCTTTCATTGTTCCTTTAGCCATTACTCCTACTCTATCCGATAAGGCTTCAACTTCCTCAAGATAATGCGTTGTTAAGATTATGGTTATCTTACCTTTTAAGGCTTTTATTGATGTCCATAATTCTCTTCTAGCAAGAACATCTAGACCAAGTGTCGGCTCATCTAGGAATAAAATTTTAGGATTAGAAATAAGCGCCATTGCAATGCTTAACCGTCTTTGCATACCGCCTGACAATTTTTTTGCTTTTTTCTTTAATACACTTTCTAAATTAAAAAGCTTGGCCATTACGATAGCGCTTTCCTTAGCTTTTTTGTTGTCTTGACCATATAATCCTGCTATGAGAATTAAATTTTCTTCAACGCTTAGGTTGCCTGCAACAGCCGTTTCTTGTGGCGAAATATTAATGCTTTGCTTAATAAGCTGAGATTGCTTTATTATACTGCTACCGAGAAGCATTGCATCCCCGCTTGTGGGCTTTATTAAACAGGAAAGCATTTTTATGGTAGTGGTTTTACCTGCTCCATTTACTCCTAGAAGGGAAAAAAGCTCTCCTTCCTTTATGGTTAGGTTCAAATTGTCTACAGCAATCAGATCTTCATACTTTTTGCTTAAGTTGGTTACTACAATTGAGTCCATTAATTATCCCCCTTGGGTATTTTACCCCCGAAAATCCCTTCAATTATGCCGGCGAAAGCAGCTTTGGGCGGGATAGCTAGACCTTGATTAATATCGCCTAGTATAATTAATGTATCACCCGGATTTATGTTGAATACATCTCGCGCTTCCTTTGGAATAACCAATTGACCCTTTTCGCCCACTTTAACAGTCCATGCATATTTACCTTTCGGGTAATCCATAATAGCATCCTCCATAAAGTATGATTTGTATGAATATTATAACAATGCTAACATAACAAGGGCTAAATGTCAATTATTATTATATATAATAATTCCCGAGAAATAGCTAAAAAAAGAGCGACAAGATTTTACCTCGCCGCTCTTATCCTTATATAGTATTACCCCAATATCTCTCCTAGCTTATTTGCTGATCTGTCGCTTGATTGTATCATATTGGCGTAGATGTTCGCTGTGACCTTTGTGGTGCTGTGTCCTTATGCTCTTATATTATATATTACTTCGTCAAGATCGCAATTACATTATAAAGATAGTTTTCTCTATGGATATTTGCTGCAAAATTACCCTGATCATCCATATAATATGATGATTCAATAGGGCTGCCTTCTCTTGAGCGTGTTGATTGACAAAAAACAACAACCCACGAAATCGTTACTGTGATTAATGCTGCCGCAACTATGACAGCTACGACAGATATCGTTTTTTTCATTTATACTCCTCGCCCGTATTGCTTCACCAGATGGCTTTTTAACTTAACTTTTAGCTGATTGCCACTTTTCAGAGGTCACTTTTGCTTTGGTTGGCTATATGTTGAGCGTGTTGGCATACAGCTATAATATAATACACACAAACTCTACGGCAATTATCACTCCTCTTAACATGGCTTACAAAGAGTGACGAGGTGTTAACCTCGCCACTCAGCTATCCTATAGTCTTCTTTGGCAATTCGAAAGAGGCATCTTAGGCTGCCCTGCGGAAGACCATGTCAACAACATTAATGCCTTCCATCTCGGGAATTGTTAACGTGTCCTGACCCTCTACGATCTCGAACACCGCTACGCTTATCACATTTCTGCCTATTGATATGTAATAATCAGAGCCCGAACGATTCCAATTGATGTAGGTGATATTTGAATCATAGCTACTGTATCTATTGAAGTAGAAGATGCCGTCTTCGTAGCTGATGTCTAAACAATAATATGTGTAGCTGTTTTCATCAAAATACTCCCACAACCCATAGATTGAATTATATGTCTGCTCCCTAGAAAATTGCAAACCTTGAAATTGGATGTATTCGTATCCATCAGAAATGTCATAAATCAGCTCCATATCGTCAATATAATAATTTTCGTCCGCTTCGACCATCCCTGACCAAACATTCATAATATCTAATTTAACCTCATACATACTGCCGCCATCCGTAATCCTAATCAGATAGTTCTGATAAAGCCATGTCCCCTCCATACTGCCGAATCCGCTGAGTCTTGTATAATCGTTACCGCCAACATTAAGAATGTCGTTGATCTCATCGTAGTATGCCAAGGCCTGATCATATAGAACATAACTCATGTAATAGGTGTTTCCATCCGCATAATATTTTCCGCTTAATTGGACAGAGTTGAACGGCTCAGAATAAATAATATCGAATGCTTTGTTCCTGTTGCCTATCGTTAATAAAATTTGATAATCGTCAGTGATAATTTCCCAGATGCCGCATGCATCCGGATATACGATCCTAGTCAAAACCGATGCAAAATCGTCTATTGTAATTGTGTCCTCCTCTACATCGTATAGCCCGTATACAACTGCCGATACATAAGAAAAGTTGCAATAATAAAATTCTGACGCCCCTTTATAACAGTTCCATTTGCCGTTCTCATAGATGATTGAGGAAATTATCTCGTTATCGACGAATACTTCGTATTTAATACTATTCTCAGTAATTACCAACAGTAATTCATATTGTGCGCCCATCATACTGTATGAACTACACCATGTACCAAAAATCATATCCGCTTCGCCAACAGCCGTATAATAATAGCCGTTGCTGCTGATTATATATTCAGAAGTATTTTCGTTTTGATTATTGTCATACTCATCTAAAAAATAATGTAACTGCAATGATTGCTTGAAATAAAATGTTATGGTGTCTGTCAACTCATCATATTCCCATACGCCATTGCCGTAATCGCCAAAAAATCCCCAATCTCTCTCTAAATACATGTTATTGTCTTCTGACGAAACCCAATCTCCCGTAACGGGCACATTCTCCGCGCCCTGAATAATCGCAACCTCGATTTCGGATACGAACCCGAACATCGTAACTGTCACATGCAATGTGCCGACAACTCCAAATTCTCCTATGAATACGACGTCAAAGAAGTCCGGGCTAGTGTTTAGCTCAACTGCTTGGGGATAACCATACAAGAAAGCTTTGAATAATATAGCTTCGATCAAGTCGTCATACGTATTGAATGTGTACAGGCTTTCAACGTTGACATACGCTTCTAAATCCTCAACCGCATAATATGTGTCATCATAGCAGTCTAGATAGCTGTCGCCGATATCGTAATACAAGTCGTTATCCAATAGGAAAGTCAAATTGAACACATTATCATCAATCTCCTCAATGTTTCCGACTTGGGCAAATATTTCTGTGAGCATAGTCATTATTGCTTCATTACCGTCAATCTCGAAATATACTGTATAGCCGAAATTGTACACCCACAACCCATCCATTTCGCCTATTGTACCGCTGACTCTCGAAAAGATAATCATAGCGGTATAGTTATCGTCGTATATTACAATCGTGTCGTCGTTGTCATTATAATTGAACAACGTAGTCTGCGAAGCAACATTCACTTCATACATATCATGTACTTCGTCGTAGGTGATTTCAACTGTCTCCAAAAGACCTATTTCGCTAACCTTAAAGACACAATAATCCTCATCGACTATCAATGACAGTAGCATGTCGGAAAAGATAGTTTCCCATTCTCCATAGACAGAATCACCGGTTCCTTTCCTCGTCAGAAACAGCTCGATACTTTCATCCACAAATAACGATACTTCGTCCGTATCTGGGTTATAGAAAATTGTAATGGTCTCCGCGTCATCGCTCCTCATGATGTATCTATCGTCTTCCGCAACAATATAACCGCCATTGCCATATGAATGCATATACGAATCGTCAAGTCCAATAAAAATGAATTCATATGCGTATTTCATATCCGTCGTTACCCATAAGCCATAGATATTTTTTATTATTTCGCCGTCTGTAGAATAGACGAAGGAATCGGGCTTAATATAGTTTTCGCTGTCGATTTCGTAGTACACGGTAATTTCAAGTCCGCTGCCAACTTTTGTCTGCGAATACATTGCTGTGATATTGATATTGAGAGTATCTCCTTCAGCGATACCGGTAATAATTCCTTCATCAGAGACTTTTGCAGTATTCGTGCCGTCAAATACCTTGCTCAGTTCTACCTCAACCAGACTGCTCAGCAACTGCTTCTTAACAATAGTTGCCGCTCCAGGCGCAACAATACTTGTCAGACTTGTTGCGGTCAGTTCATAATTTGTCCCCCAATTAGCGCCGAGCGTTATTGCCGATACATTGACCGTATTAGTCCCTGCGTTGGCGCTGGTCCATGCGAATGTCCCTGTTGCCGAAGGCGATTCACTGCCTACCGCGCCGGACAATACGATTGCGCCCGTTGCCGAGGCTGTGC
>CAYTUT010000062.1:0-9128 GCA_964441295.1 uncultured Christensenellaceae bacterium
CCCGCCGTTCGGTGGCGCTTAATAGCCTAGAGGACAGAGTAGAGATTATCAGCGCCGATATCAAAGACTGTGTGGCTGTGCTTGGCTGTGGAAGTCAGGATATAGTGGTGTGCAACCCCCCGTATTACAGAGTGGGCGAAGGGGAGATGAGCAATAGGCAGGAGATAGCGCTCTGCCGTCACGAGATAGCGGTAAGTCTAGAGCAACTAGTGCAAATTGCCGCGAAGCTTATAAAGTTCGGAGGGCTTTTTTATATTGTTTACCGCGCGGACAGGCTGTCAGAGCTGTTGTGCCTTCTGAGTGCAGCGGCCCTTGAGCCAAAGCGGATATACAGTATTCAGCCCGCAAAGCACAAGGCGGTAGACACTGTAGTTGTGGTAGCAAAGCGCGGAGCGGAGAAGGGAGTAATTGTGGAAAACTGGCTAAGGTCAGAGCTTGAAAAGAAGCTTTACGGCAAGGATTGATGGTATGCTGTACATTGTAGGAACACCAATAGGGAATCTCAAGGATATAACCGAGCGGGCGCTGTCTACGCTTTCGGCGGTTGATTATATTGCATGCGAGGATACCAGACATTCAGGGCTGATGCTCAGCATCTATGGTATAAAAAAGCCTCTTATCAGTTATCACAAACACAGAGAGCAGGAGAGCGCCCAAAGGATAATTCAGTTACTAAAAGAAGGCAAGAATGTGGCGCTGATTTCGGACGCGGGAATGCCTTGTATAAGCGATCCGGGCAGCACATTAGTAGTCAAAGCGCGCGAAGAAGGCATAGAAATATGTGTTATCCCGGGGCCTTCGGCTGTTATCTCCGCGATGAGCCTTGCCGGAATTAGCGGGGGTTTTGTGTTTTTGGAGTTTTTGGCGGAGAAACAAAAGGACAGAAGAGCGCAGCTCGCGCCGTATAAAGAATCGCCCTTGCCTATCGTTATATACTGCTCTCCGCATGATTTGGATAAGAATATTGTGTTTTTGGCAGAAGAGCTCGGCGACAGAAAGCTGACTATTGTCAAGGAGATTACGAAAATACATGAGGGAGTCGAGATAACAACGCTCAAAGAAGGTTCTAACAAAGATAAAAAAGGAGAATATGTATTAATTATTGAGGGAAAACTCAAGACAGTGGATACGCAAACTCCGGTAGAAGAGCGATTGCGGCAGCTGATTAACGAGGGCTACAGCAAAAAAGAAGCTACAAAAACTGTGGCGGAAGAAAGGAAGGTTAAAAAGGACGACATATACAAGATAGCAATCAACATAAAATAATGAGAGGCAATCGGTGTGAGGAAGCAAAACAAATATGTGGTGTAATAATTTAATGGCAACAGGTCAGCAAACTGCATTATGGCTTATTCTGGTAGCGGTAGGCGCGGGAGTCGTCGGCACCGGACTCGGCGGACTAATAGGCTTATTATTTAAGTCGAGCAGTAACAAAATTATCAGCTGCGTGCTTAACTTCGCGGCGGGAGTAATGATAGCCGTTGTCTTCTTTGAGCTTATTCCCGAGGCTGAAGAGATGACCGGGAATAAAATGTACATAACAATACTTTGTGTGGCGCTGAGCGCCGCGGTAACCTTTGCGCTGAGCGTAATGCTTGACAAATTCAACAAAAGGATTGATGCAAATATTCATTGTAAAAATATAGGAAAAGAAGTCCAGTTGGGCGAAGAGCGCAAGACAATATCCGCGCGGGTAAAGTTGGCTAGGGCAGGCATAATTATGGTCTTTGCTATAGCGCTTCACAACTTTCCCGAGGGAATGGCTATCGGCAGTACCGGCGCCGTGCCCGAAAACTTTTCCAAGGCAATACTCATTGCGGTATTGCTTGCGCTGCATAATATACCCGAGGGAATGGCAATAACAGTACCTCTTGTGACGGGCGGTATGCGGCGCGGTAAGGCTCTGTTTCTTACTGTTACTGCGGGCGCAGTTACCCTGTTGGGTACGATATTCGGATACGCTCTAGGCGGAATCTCCCCAACGATAACGGCGATTTGCTTAGCTACTGCCGGCGGCGCAATGCTTTATGTTACTTTCGCAGAGATAATACCCGAAGCAATGATTATACACGGCGGCAAAAGCACGGCATTGACCCTTTTGCTGGGTGTGATAACCGGTATGGCCGCAATATATGTCGGAGGTCTTTTTTAGGACCAAGCGCAAATTATCAGTTAGGTTTATTTTGACTAAACAACTAAAAAACAGCAACAAAAACGGGGAAAGAGCGTTGAGCCTTTCCCCCGTTTTTATAGGCACTATACAAAGCGTCTTGCGGTTATGTAATAATCCCACCTCAGCGAGGAGATAGGTTCGATTACGGCATGGTCCGAAGCGGTGTGCAAAATATAGTTTTGTCCAAGGTACAGCGCCACATGTCCCACCCGCTCAATGCCGGTGTTGTAATAGCGGCTGCTGTTGGTAAAGAAGAGCAGGTCGCCGCGCTTGATATCGGATTTTGCAACAGATACGCCCTGTTTTACCTGTTCTCTCGTGGTCAAGCCGAGAATAATGTCCGCGCCGACAAAGAACATGTATTGCACAAGCGCCGAGCAATCAAATCTGCCCTCTACAAAATTTTTATTGAGGACGCCGTTGCCCCAGTGATATCTTTCACTGCCCCAGACATAAGGGTATCCCAGCTGAAAATAGCCCACGCCGATAATGTTCTCCACAATGGCGGAAGGGCTTTTTTCAAAGCTGACAAGCGAGGTATACATTGAATTTGCGCTCACATATGCGGTTTTGCCCTTGAACGCCGTTATGTACCATCCGCTTTTTGTGCCCAAATATACAAGCATATCGTTTTTGTCGAGTTTTCCGACTGACTTGTACGAAACACCGGCGCCGCTGCGGACATTGACGGATGTTTTGGCTTTTATCATGGTTTCTAGCGCAACGGCAGGAGAGGAAGGCACCTGCGCCGCAGGGTCTTCAATCGGCGCAAAATCTTCTCCATGAGCGCCGTTTGACGGCGGAAGCTCTTCGGAAACATTTGTAATGTCCTCCAGCTCATTCTCGTGCGTAATGTTGCTATGTATATCGCCGCCAAAGCCCTCTCCGCATGCGGCAAAAACAAAAATTAGTAATACCAGTGCCATAAAAAATGCTGTTTTTTTCATCATATCACCTGCAATAATTATAAAACCGTAAGCACTATTGGTCAAAGCACAAAATTTTCCAGTGCATAAGCCGCCTCCGCGCCTTTGCCGACAGACATAATCTTTGCCGTGCATAAAATACGCACAAAATGTATAAACTCGTCAAAAGTTAATATATTTATTAATATTCCGAATAATTATAAAAGCATATTGAATAAAATCGAAAAAATATTGAATATTTATGCAAAAAAGCATTGACAACCGAGCAACATAGGAATATAATTCTATCATCACAAAATTCACAATATCACGGAGGAGTTATATGAGCGCCAGCAAAATTAAGAAAATTGTTCTTGCCTATTCGGGAGGTTTGGACACCTCCATTATTATTCCTTGGTTGAAAGAAAATTACGATAATCCAGAGATTATCGCAGTCAGCGGAGATGTAGGACAGGGCACAGAGCTTGACGGCTTGGAAGAAAAGGCAATTAAGACGGGGGCTTCAAAGCTGTATATAGAGGATTTGAAAGAGGATTTTGTAAAAAATTATATCTTTCCCACCCTTAAAGCGGGCGCTAAATACGAGGAAGATTATTTGTTGGGCACCTCTTTTGCGCGTCCGATAATAGCCAAAAGGATAGTGGAAATCGCTCTGAAGGAGGGCGCAGACGCAATATGCCACGGTTGTACGGGCAAGGGTAACGACCAAGTGCGTTTTGAGCTCACTATCAAAGCGTTTGCTCCCGAAATGAAAGTAATCGCACCTTGGAGAATATGGGATATTAAGTCAAGGGACGAGGAGATTGATTATGCCGAGGCGCACAATGTGCCTCTCAAAATAAGCAGGGAGACCAATTATTCAAAGGATAAGAATCTGTGGCACCTTTCGCACGAAGGTATGGATTTGGAAGATCCTGCCAATGAGCCGCAATACAGTAAAAAGGGCTTTTTGGAGATATGCGTATCGCCCGAGCAGGCGCCGGATAAGCCTACATATATCACGCTCTCTTTCGAAAAGGGCGAGCCTGTTAAGCTTAACGGAGAAAGCCTTGACCCGGTCAGCTTAATAGAAAAGCTCAACGAGATAGGCGGAGCAAACGGAATAGGACTGGTTGATATAGTAGAAAATCGCCTTGTGGGCATGAAGTCCCGCGGCGTGTACGAGAATCCGGCAGGCGCAATATTATACAGGGCGCATCAGGTGCTGGAGACACTGTGCTTGGACCGCGATACTCAGCATTACAAGGCTATATTAGCGGATCAATATGCAGAGCTCGTGTATTTTGGCAAGTGGTTCACACCGCTTCGCGAGGCGCTTGATGCTTTCGTGGACAAGACGCAGCAGACGGTTACCGGAGAGGTCAAGCTCAAGCTATACAAGGGCAATATCATCAATGCGGGCGCTACCTCACCCTATTCGCTGTATAATGTGGATTTCGCCACTTTCGACGAGGACGGCGTATACAATCAAAAGGACAGCGAGGGCTTTATCAATCTGTACGGTCTTTCGATGAAAGTCAGGGCGATAATGGAGAAAAACCTCAAAAAATAAGGTGCGGCGAGTTGTATTTGCGCGGTCAGCATTAATACAATAACTAGCGCGCAATAGGAGATAAATATGGAAAAAATGTGGGCGGGGCGCTTAAAAAAACAGCTGGATAAGCGGGCGGATGATTTTAACTCTTCGATATCTGTTGACGGTGTGATGTTCAGAGAGGATATTGAGGGAAGCATTGCCCATGCAGCAATGCTCGCCGCAAAGGGTATCATTGGCAAGATGGATGCCGATTCAATAATAGAGGGACTTAAAGGTATTCTTTGTGATATTGAAGCGGGAGTGTTATCGCTTGACATGAATGCCGAGGACATACATATGTTCGTAGAGAGCGAGCTTACCAAGCGTTGCGGCGAGGCGGGCAAAAAGCTGCACACTGCAAGGAGCCGAAATGATCAGGTGGCGCTTGATACAAAAATGTATCTCAAAAAGAAGCTAAACGAACTGCAAGACGCGATAAAAACACTTATCCTGACGATTGTGCAGCTTGCTCAAAACAACACCGGCACAATAATGTGCGGTTATACCCATTTGCAAAAGGCGCAGCCAATAACTTTTGCGCATCACCTGCTCGCGTACGCCAATATGTTTGTCCGTGACGACGAAAGGATTAAGGATGCCAATAGGCGCATGAACATGTCACCTTTGGGCAGTTGCGCGCTCGCGGGTACCACATATCCAATAGACCGCGAACTTACAGCAAAGCTTTTGGGCTTTGAGGGCGCAACATCCAACAGCCTTGACAGCGTGAGCGACAGGGATTACTGCATAGAGATAGCGGCGGCGTCGGCGACAATAATGATGCATCTCTCGAGGTTTTGCGAGGAGATAATACTTTGGTGTTCTTGGGAGTTCAAGTACATCGAGTTGGACGACGCTTTCTCTACAGGCTCAAGCATTATGCCCCAAAAGAAGAATCCGGACATTGCCGAATTGGTTAGGGGCAAAACGGGTCGCGTATACGGCAGCCTGATTACCCTGCTGACCGTAATGAAAGGCTTGCCGCTTGCCTATAACAAGGATATGCAGGAGGACAAGGAAGCGGTCTTTGACAGCGTGAATACCGCGATTGACTGCGTGAGCATATTCGCCGCAATGCTAGGCAGCGTTAAGGTGCTGAAGCATAATATGGCGAGAGCTGCAGAGAAGGGCTTTATCAATGCCACTGACGCGGCAGATTATCTTGTAAAGAAGGGGATGCCTTTCCGTACCGCGTACAAGACGGTCGGCGAGCTGGTTGCCCGCTGCATCGATACCGATAATACGCTCAACACTCTGTCGCTTGACGAGTACAAGGCCGCATCCGCGTTGTTTGACGAGGATGTGTTCGAAGCGGTGGACATGCTCAACTGTGTGGAGCGCCGCACTTCAAAGGGCGGCCCGTCAGCGCAAGCGGTCAAAGCGCAGCTTGACGAGATAACAAATTATCTGGAGCAGTAAGATGGTCAAAGTATTCATTGACGGCAGGGAGGGCACTACGGGGCTCGAAATTAACGAAAGACTGGCCTCGCGCAGTGGTGTCGAGCTGATTACGTTGTCCGATGAGCAACGCAAAAATCCTTCTATGCGTTCGCAATGTATCAACAGCAGCGATATAGTCTTCTTGTGTTTGCCTGACGAGGCGTCGCGCGAGTCGGTGAGCATGGTAAGCAGCGAAAAAGTAAGGATTATTGACGCATCAACCGCCCACCGCGCGGAGGCAGGCTGGGCATACGGATTCCCGGAGTTATCAAAAGATATGAGGGCAAAGATAGCCGGGGGCAACCGCGTTGCGGTGCCGGGGTGTCATGCAAGCGGATTTCTCGCGCTGGTATATCCTCTGATTGCCGAGGGAATCATAGGAGACGAATACCCTCTGTCATGCCATTCTTTGACGGGCTACAGCGGCGGGGGCAAAAAGATGATAGCGGCGTATGAGGGAGAATCAAGGAGCGATTCGTATAGTTCGCCGCGTCAGTACGCGCTTAATCAGGAGCACAAGCATCTTAAGGAAATGCAGTTGGTAGCGGGGCTCAAGAGCAAGCCAATATTTATCCCCGTTGTATGCGACTTCTATAGAGGGATGAATGTTGCTGTGCCGCTTTATTCAAAGCTGCTTAACAAAAAGCTTTCGGCAGAGGATATAAGCGCAATACTCTCCGACTATTACAGCGGGCAAAAATTGGTACAAGTTATGCCTTTTCAACACGGGATTGAGGGCGGAATGCTAGCCGCTAATCTGATGGCTGGCAAAAACGGAATGCAAATATACATCTCGGGCAACAGCGAGCGTATTGTGCTCAACGCGTTATTCGACAACCTTGGCAAAGGGGCGTCGGGCGCGGCGGTGCAATGTATGAATATCATGCTTGGCATGCCGGATGACTATCAATTATAAGGAGTAAACATGAACTATATCGATAAGGGCGTATGCGCGCCGAAAGGATTCAAGGCGAACGGAGTGCATTGCGGCATACGCAAAAATAAGAGCAAAAAAGACCTCGCTATAATCGTCAGCGATACGCCGGCAAGCGCCGCGGGAGTATATACCACCAATCTGGTTAAGGGCGCACCGATAGCGGTAACAAAGCAAAACCTGTCTGACGGCAAGGCGCAGGCGATTATCTGCAACAGCGGCAACGCCAACACCTGCAATGCGGACGGCATTGAGATTGCGCAAAAAATGTGCGCGCTCGTTGAAGGGCATACACGTATATCGGCTGGCGATGTTATTGTTGCCTCAACCGGTGTTATCGGACAGCCCTTGTCAATAGAGCCAATAGCTTCGGGAATGGAAGCATTAGTAAAGGGACTCGGCGATAACAGCCGCAGCGCCAACGATGCAATAATGACCACGGATACTATCAACAAGGAGACGGCGGTAGCATTTATGCTCGACGGCGTGGAGGTAAGAATCGGCGGTATTGCCAAGGGGTCGGGGATGATACATCCCAATATGGCAACTATGCTTGTTTTTTTGACAACTGACTGCGCGATAAGCCCGTCAATGCTTCAGCAGGCAATAAGTGAAGATGTGCTGGACTCCTTCAACATGGTCAGCGTGGACGGAGACACCTCAACCAACGACATGATGTGCATATTAGCCAACGGCAGAGCCGGCAATAGAGTAATTACCGAGAAAGGCGAGGCGTACAGCGCATTTTGCAAGGCTTTGGCAATGGTTACCACGGCGCTTTGCAAGCTTATCGCAAAGGACGGCGAGGGAGCGACCAGAGTTATTGAGTGCAAAGTTGTTGGCGCGGATAACAAGAGCAACGCGAGGCTGGTAGCAAAAAGCGTAATTACAAGCAGCCTTTTTAAGGCGGCAATATTCGGCGCGGATGCCAACTGGGGCAGAGTGCTTTGCGCGATAGGCTACAGCGGCGCCAATATTGATGTCGCAAAAATCGATGTGGATTTTGTTTCGGCAAAGGGCGGTATCGCAGTGTGCAAAGATGGAGCGGGAGTACCATTCAGCGAGGAGCGTGCCAAAAGCATCCTGCTCGAAAAGGAGATAGAGGTATTGATTAATCTCAACGCAGGCATAGAAAGCGCAACCGCTTGGGGCTGTGACCTGACCTACGAATATGTCAAGATTAACGGAGATTACCGAACCTAGCGAGATTATACTGCAGAATGTATCTGCCGTATCGAATAACACATAACGCATAAAAAAAGGAAAAAGGAAAGAAAATTATGAAAATAAGTAACGCAATTAAGGCGGAAGTCCTCACACAGGCGCTTCCATATATTCAGAAGTATTATAACCGCATAGTCGTAGTGAAGTACGGCGGCAACGCCATGCTCAACGATGAGCTGAAAAAGGCTGTAATGGGGGATGTTGTACTGCTTGCCCAAATCGGCGTCAAAGTTGTACTTGTCCATGGCGGCGGGCCCGAAATCAACGAGGCGCTTGCAAAAATGAATATAGAGTCCAAGTTTATCAACGGAATGCGTCAGACGGACAAGGATACCGTCGAGGTTGTCCAAATGGTGCTGGCGGGCAAAATCAACAAAAATCTTGTCAACCTCATCGAGAATACCGGCGGCAAGGCAATCGGGCTGTGCGGTGTGGACGGACACATGATAGAGGCCGAAAAAATCAGCGAAGAGCTGGGTTATGTCGGCGAAATCACCTCAGTTAATACAAAACCGATATTTGACACTTTGGAGAAGGGATACATTCCCGTAATATCTTCATTAGGATATGACAAGGACGGCAATATCTACAATATCAATGCCGACATGGTAGCCGCGCGTATTGCAGGAGAGCTCAAGGCATGCAGCTTGATATCCATGACCGATGTAATAGGGATACTCAGCGACCCCAAGGATGCGGGCTCACTAATTCGCGAAATAAATGTGAGCTATGCGCCCCAGCTTATTAAAGAGGGCGTAATAACAGGCGGAATGATACCCAAGGTCTACAGCTGTATCGAAGCAATCCGCCGCGGAGTAGGAAGGGTATTCATAATAGACGGCACAATACCGCACG
>CAYTUT010000063.1:0-9121 GCA_964441295.1 uncultured Christensenellaceae bacterium
ATATACCGATTCCATTGTGTCAGGGTTAATCCCGCTGTAGTACATACATGTAGATTTGGTAGACGGTGTCGGATAAAAGTCCTGTACTTGCTCGGGCATATAGCCTATCGAATTAAGGTACTCGGCAAGCTTAATTGCGTCCTTAAGCGTGCATCCGGGATGCGACGAAATAAAATACGGGACTAGATACTGCTCCTTGCCTACCTGTTTGTTAATGTCTTCGAACTTTTTTTTGAACTCAAGATACTTCTCAAAGGGCGCTTTGTTCATTGTCATAAGCACTCTGTTAACACTATGCTCGGGCGCTACTTTAAGCTGTCCGCTGACATGATGCTTGACAAGCTCTCTTAAAAAATCATTTTTCTTATCGAGTAATACATAGTCATACCTTATTCCGCTTCGTATAAATACCTTTTTCACCCCGTCCAGCTTGCGCAAAGATCTAAGTATATCCAGATACTCGCCATGGTCTGCGGTAAGGTTGCTGCACGGCTTGTAGCCTATACATTCCTTGTCTTTGCACGCTCCCTTTTCACCCTGCTTTTTGCAGGAAGGATTGCGAAAATTAGCAGTGGGGCCCCCAATATCATGTATATAACCTTTGAAATCCTTGTCCGCAATGAATATGTTAGCTTCCTCAATAATCGATTCTTTGCTGCGCTTTTGGACAATTCTGCCTTGATGATAGGTGAGCGCGCAATAATTGCAGTTGCCGAAGCAACCCCTTGCAGATGTAATGCTGTACTTCACTTCCTCTATTGCAGGCACGCCCTTAGTGTACATTGCATGCGGAGCGCGCATATATGGGAGCGCGTATACCTTGTCCATTTCCTCACAGCGCATAGGCATCTGCGGCAAGTTTTGGACTACATAGATTGACCCGTGCTTTTGCAGAATGATTTTTGCATTATACGGATCACTGTTAGCCGACTGTATCTTAAAAGCGTTGACGTACGCTGTCTTATCGCGAGAAACCTCCTCAAAGGACGGGATAAACAGCGCGTCACCGGTGTTGACCGCATCCTTTTTCTTCTGCGAAAGATTATCAAATGCCGTGGTGTATACCGTACCCCTGACATCACGGATATTGTCTATCCTTGCGCCGCGCTTGACAAGGCTTAGTATGTCGTTGATCGGCTTTTCGCCCATACCGTATATCAATAAGTCGGCGCCGCTGTCGATTAGTATAGAGGGCATAACGCTGTCCTTCCAATAATCATAGTGCGCAAACCGCCTGAGACTTGCTTCAATACCACCGATAATTACGGGCACTTGGGGAAAAAGACGTTTTAGCGCTCTAGAATATATGGCAACAGCCCTATCCGGTCTTTTGCCCGCCTCTCCCCCCTCGCTGTATTCGTCCCTCAGCCTTTTGCGTTTTGACACAGTGTAGTTGTTGACCATGCTGTCAACAACTCCGCCGCTAACTAAGAAAGCATGCTTAGGCGCGCCGAATTCCATATAATCACGGTCGGCAAGGGGCTGAGGAATTACTCCGATAGTAAAGCCGTTGCTCTCTACAAGGCGCGCAATCACAGCATGGCCAAAAGAGGGATGGTCGACATACGCGTCCGCCGTAATGATTACAAAATCCGCCTCGCACGGCAATTCACTTTTCTTGACAGGCAAAAAACTCATTAGTTAATTATATCATTTATTTGCTCAATATACAATTTATATTGTTACATTTAAGCTTTGCCGCATTGACTTTCAACCCTATTAGAGCTAAAATGTAAAAAAGACTTCGGGGAGTAATGATGACGATATTTTTCGCTCTTTCAGATAATTTTATACAAGGCATGCTGGTCGGCGCCAAACTGGTCGGAGCAATCATCGCCGCCGCGATTATCCTTTATACAGTGCTTTTGCTTATCCGCTTTGCAGGCGGCAGAATCAACAGCATTCTCTACAAGCGCTATACAAAAAAATACATCAGCGAGAATGGTAATTCGGAAGGCATTATGACCTTGGAAGAATACATTACCTCGAAAAGCAATACAAAGATAATAGATAAGTCGACTGACAATGCCGAAAAGCAAAAGGAAGTTGGAGCGGCAGACGATGAGCAAACTAAAGGCAAAGAAGATATCAATTAACAAAGACCTTGCAAGAATTTGTTGCCTCCAAAAACGGTACGAAGATAATATAAAAGCCGCCTGACAGAGCGGAAAATCAGCAAGACACCGGCACAGCGTTAGACGATGAGCAAACTGGAAGTAATGAAGATATCTATTGGTAAAATACAAATTACAATAAGATTACCGCAATATGAAGCGAAGCAAGGTAGACATTAATGCGCAAATAGTTAAGGTAGTTGTCTTGCGGCATAAGCAGCGCGGCAGTGACCGCGATATTGGATAAGGTAAAACACAATTAATGTTTATTGTCTTCAAAAGTGAAGTTAACGCTATTTTCTATGCGATATACAACGGACAATACTGTCTGATACGGCAAAATGCTGCATTGCGTCCGATAGCGCTGACCACTACGCCGTTAATTGATGTGCGGCACAATCACAAAATCCCTATCATTATCACATGATCCCACAATATTTATAAGCAACCGTATACGCTTTGGGGGGCATACTTTTTTGTATTAAGCAAATACTATCTCCATGAAAAAAGCAATCATTGCCCTATCTATTTTTTTTGTGGTCATAATTGCCTCCGCAGGTATTACTATAGTGTCAATTACAGCGGATGCAACCCTTTCAGAGGACAAGCTTTCAGATAAGTACAGAGATGTCATGGTAATAGATATCTTCGACAACGAAATCAGCGGCAATGGCGAGGCTTATGTTGAATACAACGATTTGCCAGCGGGTCTGATTAATGCCTTTGTCGCGGTTGAGGACAAAAGATTTTTCCGTCATGGCGGACTGGATTATGCGCGCATAATCGGCGCGACAGGCAGTAATATCAAGTCCCGAACCTTCAGCGAGGGAGCATCAACAATTACATGTCAGCTCATCAAAAATACGCATCTCTCCAGCGACA
The DNA here is from genome assembly GCA_964441295.1 of uncultured Christensenellaceae bacterium. Classification (GTDB taxonomy): domain Bacteria; phylum Bacillota; class Clostridia; order Christensenellales; family CAG-1252; genus SACC01. The sequence goes on from CAYTUT010000063.1 coordinate 2,997, forward strand.
AAACCTTCACCCGAAAGCTAAAAGAGGCAAAACTTGCGCTTGAGGTCGAAAGAAAGTATTCAAAAGAAGATATTATCACCATGTATCTCAACGCAATATACTTCGGCAACAGCATTTACGGAGTGGGCCGCGCCGCTAGAGCCTTTTTTGACAAGGATGTCAAAAGTCTTAGTCTTGAAGAATCCGCATCGCTTGCCGCGGTAGTTGCTAATCCGTCTAAGTATTCGCCGATCATCAATTACGAATCCAACAAGTCGCGCCGCAATGTGGTCTTGAGATTAATGTTCGAACAGGGCTATATTGACCGCACAACCTATGACACCTCGTGCGCTAAAGATATATTCATTACAGGCAATACTAAGGCGCATCCAGGTCAAAGTTACAAGCAAAATGCAATATACGAAGCTTCTCGCCTGCTCAATGTCGGCGAACTTAATATACGCGATTCGGGCGCTGTCATCTACACTTATATGAATCCGAGCAAGCAGGATATACTGCATTCGGCGCTTACCAACTCTGATTTGCTCATTGCCAATAAGCAAGGAGCATTGCCGGATGCCGCCGGCATTCTTGCAGACAACATAAGCGGCGGAATATCTGCCTACTATTCCTCCGCGCACAATCTGGTAGATTAAAACGCCAGCCAGGCTCGACTATCAAGCCGATATCGGTATATGGCGCCGCCATAGAAAAAGGGGTTCTATTGCCCGCTACCCCACTGCTTGACAGCCCCGAGGACTTTGACGGCTACACGCCCAAAAATTACAAGGATGCCTACTGCGGATGGACTGACGCGCGTACTGCCCTTTCCAATTCTCTTAATGTGCCCGCAGTAAAAGTGCTAAGCTATACTACTGTGCAATACGCAGTCAACTACACTGAGAGGCTGGGAATAAGACTGAGTCCTAGCGACCACAACCTGGCGCTTGCGCTGGGAGGTCTTACCGAGGGAGTTACGCTTAGACAATTATGCGGGGCATATATGACATATGCAAATATGGGAAAATACTCAGAACCTGTATTCGTAAGAAAAATCACGGACAAAAATGGAAATACAATATATTCGCACAATTCGGAAAAAAACGTCGCTGTAAGCGAAGATGTGGCATATATGATAACTGACATGCTAAAGCACACTGCAAGGTACGGAACGGCAAGCAAATTGTCCGCGTTGGGCTACGATGTCGCGGCAAAAACAGGGACAGTAGACGCAAAAAACGGCAACAGTGATGCTTGGTGCGCTCTCTATACTACACAAGACACACTATGTATATGGCTAGGCAATGCTTCGATGAAAGCGTCCAAAATGCTCGACGGTAAGGTCAGCGGCGGCAGTTACCCAACTATTATGGGCAGACAAATACTAGCAAACATATATAAGCGCGGCAAACCGGACGGCTTCAAAATGCCTTCAACCTTGGTTAATACCGCATTCGATGCCTATGTTATGGAAAAAGACCATTTGCTAATGCTCGCAAATCACCATACACCGCTGTCGTTTGTGAAGTACGACATTGCTCCAAAACAAAATTCCCTTCCGGTATCCGAATATTTTTCCGTGCCCCGAATAAGTGATTTTGAGGTCAAAGTATTGCAAGACTATGTGTCAATCAGCTTCAACGCGTTGCCATTTTACACATACGAAGTGCATAGAATTCAAGCGGGCAGCGATTCAGTTGTCGTAGATACAATAAAAAATCAATCAGGTACGGTAGCTATCAGCGACATTCCGGATAAAGGCATTGCCCTATACAAAATTATCCCGTATTATGTAGCGGACAACGGGGAAATACTTGGTAAAGAAAGCCTTGCTAAAGGGATATTATTTAGTCCGGGCGGCTAAAATGTTTTTTAACACTAGGCATTGACAATCACTGCTTCGATACGCTGCATAGCATCCTCGACAAGCGCGCTTACAAAGCTATTTTCTAGTATTCCGAATCGATAATCAATATTTCAGTATGCCGCATCGCGTCCTCAATCAGTGACTCTATATCCAATCTGCTCTCAGCTTTCTCAACTATGTCCAGCTTGGGCTTGATTACGGGATTTTTGGGCAAAAATACTGTGCAGCAATCCTCATACGGCAGTATGCTCAAATCATAAGTACCTATTTCTCTGGCTGTTTTGATAATTTCTTCCTTGTCCATGCCAATAAGAGGGCGAAAAACAGGCAGCTGCTTCACCACACTGTTGGTTACCAGTATGCTCTCCTGCGTCTGAGACGCAACCTGCGCTAGGCTCTCTCCTGTTATCAGACTCCCGCATCCCGATTCAAGAGCAATGCGCTCTGCAATACGCATCATTATACGGCGCATTATGGTTATCATAAATTCGGACGGGCAATTACTGTGTATCGCCTGTTGAATCTCGGTGAACGGTACAATGTGCATTTTGATATCGCCACAGTACTTGGATAGCCTTCTAGTTAGATCTATGGTCTTTTCCTTTGCCATTAAGCTGGTATAAGGAAAGCTGTGAAAATGCACGGCGCTAATCACCATGCCTCTTTTTGCCATGCGGAAGCAAGCAACAGGACTGTCAATGCCGCCCGACAACAATGCCAACCCCTTACCTGAGCTGCCTACAGGCATACCCGAAAAACAGCTTATACGGTCAAAATAGATGTAAGCTGTTTTGTTCTCGCGTATGTCAACTATTATCTCCTTGTCGGGGTTAAACAGGTCAACCTTCAGCAAGGGTTTAGCAAGTAGCACGCGCCCGCCGAAATATCTAGCTAATTGCTGAGAATTTTGCTCAAGTGTCTTATCCGCGCGATTGACAGTAATACGGAAAGTACCCGACTGCGGCGCCACTTCAGCGCAAAGCTCAGCTATCCGCTCAATGTCGGTTATGGCTTTGTAGGCAACGCTTATCGAATGTATGCCAATAACGCGCTTAAGTCTGTCAATGATATCCTCTAACGCCCCCGCGTCGAACTCCTCTATCAAATATCTGCACTGAATGCGGTTAATCTTGCACGGAATATGCTTAACAGCTCTTTTTATGTTTTCAAAAAGGCACTTCTCAAAAAAAGCGCGGTTTCGTCCCTTTAGATATATTTCGCCGTAGCGTACCAATAATACTTTATCCATTAATCAACCTCTTTTATACGCTGAAAGTTTTTTGTATTCTGCAATAATTGCCTCTGCTGCCCTGCTTGCGTCATCAGGGCTGTTGCTGCAACTGATACTTAGCCTGATTACCCCTTGACGGTGCCTTTCGGACAAGCCTATGCTCTGCGGCAGTCTTGCAACTCCTTTCTTGGAAGAGCATGCCGAGCCTATTCCGACTATTATCCCATGCATTTCCAGAGCGTGCATTATTACTTCTCCGCGGACATCGGGCAAGGCTAAAGTAAGTATATGGGGCGCTCCATGCTCGGGGGTTATGACAATCAAGCCCTCAATTATTGCTAGCTCTCTGCGCAATTCGCCCAAAACACTTACCGAAAGCCCGCGCAATTCGGGCAGTTTGCTTATACTTATGCGGCTTGCCGCCTCTAGCGCCATAATGCCGGCAACATTCTCTGTTGATGCCCTCAATCCCGACTCCTGACCACCGCCGAACAGCATTGGAGCAACATGGACGCCTTTTTTTACATACAAAGCCGCAATGCCTTTAGGGGCGCCGATTTTGTGACCGCTTATTGAATAGAGGTCAACCCCCAGCTTATTCAGATTTAAGGGAATTTTGCAATATGCCTGCACACCGTCCGAATGAAAAACAATGCTCTTGTTGTAATTCTTAGTTATGTTAACCAGCTTTTCAATATCGTTAATTGCGCCCGTCTCGTTGTTGACATGCATAATAGACACAAGCGCGGTATCCTCGTTAAGCAATGCGCAAAACGCGTTATCGTCCACGCTTCCATCCGCTTTCACCGGACAGACCGCAATGTCATAGCCCTGTTGTTTTAGCTCCATAGCGGCATTATAGACCGCCGCATGCTCGGCCGCAGAGATTATTATCCTTGCGCCCTTTCTCTTCTTACTGCAAAAAAGCGCCTGATTATCGCTCTCCGTCCCCGATGAGGTGAAATGCAGCGTAGATGCTTCAACACCGAGTATTGCGGCAATAGTTGAGCGTGCGCGCTTGATATCGCACGCTACAGTGACAGAGTTAGAATACAAAGCAGACGGATTGAAATACTCCGCAGTCAAGTATCTGCTGACAATAGGCAGTATTTCGTCATATACTTTGGTCGTTGCCGCATTGTCTAGATATATCATATAACCACCTTATCCTTAACAATGAGCGCAAGCATATAGTCATCAGGCGATATTGCGTAGTTTTTGCCCTCAGTCATCAGCGTGACTCCCTCGGAAAACGGCGTGTAGCGCGTTGCATCTTTGATGATTTTCATTTGGACAGAGTTAATTGTTGACAGCAGAATCCTGTTGATTTCCCTGTAGCTTTCGGCAAATTCTTTTTGGATAATCAACACATCTCCATCAACTGCATATTTGTAATTTCGCGTGAAAAGATGTGCAATATTGGATACTACGATAGAAATAGCCGTTAATATGCCAAAAGGAATCATCAGCCAGTAAGTGGCGATGAATGCAAATACTAGTATCGTCAGCGCAATCAGCAAAATTACCAAAGAGATTGAGAGCAGTGTTTTTCTCAATACTTTTACAGCGCTGTTGTCGTTGACATAGACCTCATAGTAATTGCTCATCAAAGCCTAACAATGGTGACACCTCTGCCACCTTCCCCCGCCTTGCCCTCGCGATATGACGCTATTTTTGCGCCGTTAAGATATTCCCAAACACCGCTTTTAAGCCGACCTGTGCCTACTCCGTGTATTATTTTGACCTCGTCAACTCCGGACATAAGGCTTTCGTCAATAAACTTTGAAAGATTATAAATAGCCTCGTCCACAGTCTGACCCAATATATTAATCTCTTTGACAGATTTGACATTGTACAGCTCGCGGCTGCTTCTTATCGGCTTTCTGTCTTTTTTTTGCTCCTCAATCTGACGCTTAACCTTCCTTATGTCCTTTTTACGCACCGTTGTCTTAATACTGCCGATTCGTACGATGTATTCTCCGTTTTTTGTAATTGTGTCAAGCACGGCGCAATCATTGAGCGTTCTTACAAATACCGTGTCACCTTCGCAAGGAGGCTCATCGGTAGTAGCTGGCTGCTCGTAATCGTCTTCTTCCTCAACATTGATATCCTCAATCCTTTTGCGCAGTTTCGCCGCGTCAAAATAACTGCTGTCCGTGGGGTTATCCATCATTCTTTTCAGCTCGTCAAGAATCTCGTTGACCTCAACGAGCGCATTGTCAACCATCCTTTTTACTTCACGCTTAGAGTTAAGCACAAGCTTGTCCCTTGTGACAGTCAGAGCATTTTTTTCTTGTTTGAGCTGTTTTGTCTCTGCTTCAAGCTCTTTATTGAGAGTCTCATATCGCTCACGCTCTTCTTCGGCTTTTCTCCGAGTAATATCCGCAGATTGCAGTACCTCCTCGAAAGACACCTTTTCGTAAGTCAGATTGGTCTGCGCTTTTGCGATTATCTCCTCTTTTACCCCCAGTCTTTTGGCTATCTCCAATGCGTTAGATGTACCCGGAACACCAATAATCAGCTTGTATGTCGGTTCGAAAGTATCAGGATTGAAGTCCATACAGGCATTCTCCACCCTTTCGGTCGCATACGAATACTCTTTCAGCAGTGAGTAGTGTGTAGTTATTACAGCTTTTGCGCCGTTATTCCTTAGATAGTCGGTAATGCTGACTGCAAGCGCCGCGCCCTCTTCAGGGTCCGTGCCTGCGCCCAGCTCGTCAAGCAGTACCAATGAAGAGCCGTTAAGCTGTTCGATAATCCCTACAATATTTTTGATATGCGAGGAAAATGTGCTAAGGTTTTGTTCTATGCTCTGCTCGTCCCCGATATCGCAAAAAATATCAGAAAAAAAGCTTATTTCACTATCCTCTTCGGCAGGGATAAAGATTCCGCTCATCGCCATTAGAGTCAGCAGTCCGGTGAGCTTGAGGGTTACTGTCTTGCCGCCGGTATTAGGTCCGGTCACCAGCAGTATATCAAAATCTTTGCCTAAATATATGGATATAGGGACAACAACGGCCTTGCCAATCAACTGACGCCTGCCTTTTC
>CAYTUT010000064.1:0-8986 GCA_964441295.1 uncultured Christensenellaceae bacterium
CGTGATCACCAAAGCGTTGGTGGCACTGTCGGCCCGAATGATGACCGTGGCGCCTATAATATGGATGTTAATTTTCTTGTCGATTTCTGCCGCATTCAAGTTGTTGAGCAGATTGGTAATTGTGTTGGTTGTATTAACACCAATTGGACCATAGTATCCAATATTAATTGTTTCGCTGTCTATTACTGGAATCTCCGTAAAGGCATACCGCACACTCTCGCTTAAGGCAACTGGCAAAAATACTGGATTAGAAACATTTTTGAATACACAGGTTTTGTCGACAAACGCGCATGCGTTATTAAGCGTAAACAACTCCATAATTTCGCTATTTTTCTGCGGATTGTCAATATGCGATAACAGCCATCTTACTGCCCTTGAATCGTATGCATACAAGCATATCTTTGCGCTCTTGAGATGCCTTATTTTCGCTAGGAGATGAAGTAGATAATTAACAGGAGTAAAAAAAACAGCATTTTCAAAAACGCTAAAGTCACAGTTATCTAAATCGCATAAGTTCAATTTTGATTCGGGATGACGCTCATACTCTTCTTGGTGCGCACGGTTAATATAATATATCTCATCATCCCTGTTATCCGCAAGATATGCTGCCAAATCAAGAAATAGAAGCTGCTTGCCAACGGCAGGCTTGACCGTATCCAAGAAAAATACAAGCTTTCTCATTACTTCAATCTATTTTGGGGGGATCTGAATAGATTGGCAATCATGATGAAAAATCTCGCCAATGCTGATCTATTTCTTTTCTTGTTTGACATGGAGTTCTGTCTATAATATTCGTCTATGCTTGAGCCAACCTCAGAGTCAAAATCCGCTATGTCCCATTCTGAAATTGAATTTTTTGCAAGAACGCCGTTGCTCTTAAGGGCTTTTTCGTATGTTATATAATCTTCCATTGTTCCGCCTGTTTTTGCCAAATATCGCTCATACCTGTTAATTCTTTCGAGAATTGCATCTTCTTTCATGCAGAGCTCAATTGACAGCGAGCAATTCTCTACCAAACTAAAGAACTGTTGAGCAACTTTTTCCAGAGAACAATTAGCTATGCAAAAATCATAGCAAGCCTTGCCAATAGTCACTTTCAAATCGTTATCGTATATGTGTTGCAAAGCCTTTTTTAATGTGTGGACATCGTTGTTTAATGTCATGAGCAAATCATTATTCCACTTAAAAACATAACCATTGGTATCGTAAAAATATACATAATTATTACCTTTGAATGGCTTGTCATCCGTAACCGGTATAACGACGGGCACGCCATACGACGCAGCCTTTACGGCATTTGCCTCAGTGGCAATCAAAAGGTCAACATTCTTTTTGATGTATTCCGCACTTTGCTCGTCGGTAATCTTGCCGGTACATATATAGCGGCAAATAACATTAGGTGGACTTATAAGATTGACCTTGAAGAGCGGCCCTATAGGTCCTATAATGTGGAAATTGATGCTTTTTTCAATCTCGGCGGCAATCATGTTGGTTATTATGTTTTTTATTGTGTTTGTAATATTCATGCTTATTGCGCCTAGATAACCAATATTAATTGCTCCTTTGTCAACGATAGGAAGCTCTTTGTAGTCGTTGGTAATAGAGTCATTCAGCGCTATGGGCATATACACTATTTTGTCCAGATCTGCAAATTGCCTCACGCAATTTTTATCAACGAACGCGCATGCCTTAGTTCCCTTGAACAATTTGATAATTTTATCATTTTTGGCTGGACAGTCAATGTGGGAGAAAAGCCAGGAGGTTGCTTTCGGATCATAAACGTATAAGCAAATTTTTGCAGATGCCAAACTTTTTATTCTAGCTAACAAATGCAAAAGATAATTAACCGGCGTGAAGAATGTTGCGCCCTCAAAACTGGAAAAGTCAATATTGTCAATGTCGCAGTAGTTCAGCTTTGACTCGTGATGACGATCATAGTCTTTTTCGTGAACTCGGTTGACATAGTATATCTCATTGTCTGTTGTGTCCGCCAAATACGCAGCTAAATCAATAAAAATCAGCTGCTTGCCAACGGCAGGGTTCACTGTATCTAAGAAAAATACATATTTACTCATCTTTTGCTCCTTCCTTAATAATCCTATTTACTTGTGTGGCAATAGTGCCTATTTGCTGGAAAACCTTTTGCTTTCTAATCGCAGCAATCTTTGTCATAAATACCGTAAAATCGCTATAATTTCTACGCCGTCTTATTCTCCTGTACAAATCGAAATAATTCAAATGCCGGCTTATTGATTTGCACTTGATAAACTGCTCAACCCGCAAGGTTGAACCGCAAAGCAAGCTGTAAACCTTATCGGCAAATGATGAAATGGAAAAGGTGTCAACTGCAAAATTATAGCATTTTTGTCCTAATTCTGTCTTTTTGTCCTCATAATAAATGTCCGAAACAATTTTTTGAAAAGTGTAAGCTTTACAACCCAGCTTCTTTAAATCCGAATTGTTCCATCCCAAGGAATACCCTACTATATCAAAAAGGTAGACAAATTTATCTTCTCTGAAATTCACAGGGGATACTATTGGGATAATCGTAGGCACGCCCAGCAATGCAACATCAAGCGCTGAAATGCCCATCGCTACAACTAAGTCCGCATTTTCTTTAACATAGCTGTCCCTTTCATCCGAGTACAAATAAGAGGTAAAATAGAATTGCATTTGAGGAGTGTACTTTGCTACATTTATCAATTCTTTTGCGTTTCCGTCCCCGATAATATGAATATTGACTCTGCATGGACTGTCAAGTTCTAATAAGTTGTCTAAAAAATTAGTTACAGAAAATATTTTGTCCCTGTCAAGCCTACCGAACCACGCAATGTTGAGCGCATTATCATCAATGCGCTTGAGCGGCTCATAACCTATAATGTTTGATTCATCTAATGCTACAGGAAAGTATCTTTCCTCAAACTTGATATCGCTGAATTTGTTAAGGGCAAGCTTATTACTTTTGTCCATAAAGCCGTATGCTGAATTTTTTTTCAGAATACTTAAGACCTCGCGCAGGTCAAAACTTTTGCGATTAACCTGATTCAATAGCCAGTCGACAATTTGCGGATGCAAAAAGAGTAATATCAGCTTTGTATTTTTGATATCGCGTATTTCTTCTAGCAAAAAAAACACTTGGTTGAACGCAGTGATGAAAGTTGCGTCTTCAAACTGTAACCGATTGCCGACTTCAATATCGCAAAAGATTATCTTTGAATCAAGATATTTCATTTGCAACTCTGGGTTGGAATTGTTGACACAGTATACTTTGCAGTCATAATTCTCTGCAATATAAGAGGCAATGCGATAGTAAAGAGAAAAATCGCCTTTTGCTAATACGTTTTTTCGGAAATAAAATACTATTTTATCCATCAAACCTCACTTGACTATAGCTTTCCTTTAACAACTTGGTTCGGCGCGACATCCTTAGTTACTATAGCGCCCGCCCCTATCAGTGCATTTTCACCAATCACTATTCCGGGCAATATTGTTGCGTTGGCTCCAATCGCCGCGCCTTTTTTGATGATAGTATTTAACCTTCTATAATTATTATTTCTAGACTTTGGATATTTGTCATTACAAAAGGTAGCATTGGGGCCGATGAACACCCCGTCCTCGACAATAAGACCGTCCCAAAGCTGAACGCCGCATTTTATTGTAACATTATTGCCGATTTCGACATCGTTCTCAATAAAGCAATGAGAGCAAATGTTGCAATTGTCCCCTATTTGGGCGCCAGGCAATACTACTACGAACTGCCAAATTTTTGTATCTTTACCTATACTTGTACTTTGAACATCGGATAAAGGATGTATCATATTTTCCCCTTTTACTGCCTGAATATATTCAAACAATGAATTAAGTGTTCTACCTGTTCTTTTGTCATACCATAGTACAGCGGAATACTCAATTCGCAAGAAGAAATTTTTTCCGCAATTGGGAGCGCGCCTTTATGAATATTGAGAGATTGGTAAGCGCCCTGCAAATGAATAGGCTTCGGATAATGCTTGTTCGTTGCGATGCCGTTGGAGTTGAGAAATTTTTCCAGTTCGTCACGATAATCACACAGCAAAGCAAAGACATGCCAAACAATGTAATAGTCGTTGTCCCCCGCTAATGGAAGTGTTATGCAGTCATTGTTAACTTCTTCGAAGATGCGCTTGGCGATAAGATTTCTTTCCGTATTCCATTTGTCCAAATTGCGCAATTTTACTCTCAAAAATGCTGCTTGCAATTCGTCCAATCTGGAATTTGTGCCCTGCATGATATGGTCGTATTTAATTATTGATCCGTAATTCCTCAGCGCATAGAGTTTTTCCGCAAGCGCATCGTCATCTGTGGTAATCGCACCCGCATCTCCAAGCGCGCCTAAATTTTTTCCGGGGTAGAAACTAAAACCGGACGCATAGCTTAAAGCGCCCGCCTTTTTTCCTTTGTACATTGCTCCGTGCGACTGTGCCGAATCCTCAATGACCTTGAGTCCGTACTTGTCCGCAATCATGTTAATACCATCCATATCAGCTACTCTGCCGTATAGATTGACCGCTATAATTGCACGAGTTCTTGAATTTATTTTTGATTCAATCAGCTTAGGGTCTATGTTGAAGGTGTTAATATCGGGCTCTACAAATATCGGCGTTGCGCCAGTATATGTGACAGCAAGAGCGGTGGCAATATATGTGTTAGAAGGAATTATCACCTCATCACCGTATCCGATCTCCATTGCCTTCAGGATAAGGTACAGCGCGTCTAATCCGTTGCCGCATCCGACTGTATGCTTTACTCCGCAATATAGCGAAAACTCTGCTTCAAACTTTTCTACTTCTTTACCCAAAATGTAGTTGTTGGAATTCACAACACAATTAAAAGCTGCTGTCAAATCCGCCTTAAGTTCGTCATGCATAGGCTCAAGCGTTAAATAGGGTATTTTTGTCATATGTTCCTCCCGTATTACTAATTATAGTATACCAAAACAGCACTATTTGCAAGTGTTTTTGCGAATTATCAATAACGCACAAAAGAAATTGCGCAGCCGCCGTGAAACTTATACATTGTTAAATTAAAAACGGCCGTCCCGTATTGATTTAATTGACAATTTCGCTGTCAATTGGTAAAATATTTCTATAAAACCAACATGTTTTGTGGTTAACGGAGGAAAAATGAACATTGGTATAATATTGGCCGGAGGGGTTGGTAGCCGTTTTGGGACTGACATTCCCAAGCAATATCAAAAAATACACGGCAAGGAAGTGATATATTATACTTTATCTGCTTTGATGGGCAGCAAAAATATTGACAAGATTATCGCTGTAGCCCAGGGCGAGCAGGTGCAGCGATTGGCCAAAGAATATAACATTGAGACGGTTGAAGGCGGCTCTTCAAGAAATAAGTCTCTCAATAAAGCCTTACAGTACATTGGCAGTAGATACGAATGCAAAAAGATTATCATTTTGGAAGCGGCGCGGCCCATGGTGACTACGGCGATAGTCGATTCTTATCTGGCCTTGCTTGATGAGTACGCTTCTGTGATTACCGGACAGCATATTGTTGACAGCCTGGGCTGTTATGACACACATCAAACTGACCGATCAAAATACTACCTTATTCAAGCTCCCGAGGCCTTTAATTTTAAGATTTTGCGCGATAGTTTTGATGAGAACTCATACATCACCGCAACAAATCAACAAATGCCCGAGGGATCAAAGCTTTACATTAACTTCGATTTTATCGATAACCACAAAATTACCTTTGTCCAGGACCTCGCATACTGTGAAGCGCTTTTAGGTAAACTATGAGCTATAAACTTATTGCAATGGATTTGGACGGCACTTTAACTCAGCACAAATCCAAACTGGAATTGAATAACAAAATTGTTTTGGACGATTTGAGTAAAAAATATCGTTGTATAATGGTTGGAGCGGGTAGTTGCAAACGAATTTTTGAGCAAATGAATTTTTATCCCATTGAAATAATTGGCAACTACGGCATGCAGCAATCTAGGTGTGAAAATGGTGAGCTGCTGCTCGTCAAAGATGACAGGTATGATGTTGACAAGGTTTTTTTTGATACGACAATTACCGAGATAAGGAAGCTCACGGGGTATACGGCTTTCACTGGCGATAGTGTTGAGTTTCATCCTTCTGGAGCTGTAACCTTCCCTCTAATTGGCACAAAGGCTTCGTTGCCTGAAAAGTTAGCTTTCGATCCGGACGGAAAAAAACGAATCGAAATTTATGACTTAGTTTCGTCAAAATTCGATGCGTATAATTGCTTTATAGGCGGAACCTCGTCCTTCGATATAGTGAAAAAACAATATAATAAGTATAGCGCTTTAATGAAATTTATAGAGGGCACCGACATAAAAAAAGAAGAAATACTTTTTATTGGAGATGATTTTAAGCGTGGGGGAAATGACGAACAAGTCATGCTTAATTGCATAAAATGCGTCCAAATTAGCGACTATAAGAGTGTGCGGGACATCCTTGTTCGGGAAAAAATTATCTGAGCCGGCACGGTCAAAAAATGAGGTGAAAACAATGAATATCGGGGTAATACTAGCCGCTGGAACAAGCGAAAGATTTAAAAGCGTTGTTCATAAGCAGTACCTTAAGCTGAATGGCAAAGAAGTAATCTATTATTCGATAACCGAGATGCGTTCGGCAAATTGCTTTGACGAGGTAATAGCTGTAGTTGATACCGAAGAGTATATCTCGGGTTATATAGCTGACAAATATAAAATAACCTGCATTCCGGGCGGAGATAACAGAAATAAGTCCATAAAAAAGGCTTTGGATTACATCAAAAATAACTACAACGCGGATAAAGTGTTGTTCCATGATTGCGTAAGACCCTTCATCAAGCGGGAGATTTTTTCCGAATGCATATCACTTTTGGACATAAAATCTGCCGTAGCAATGACCACAGACATTACGGACAGCTTGATTACAACGGATGGTGAATTCGCTAACCGCCGCGATTATTTGCTTATTCAGACGCCTGAAGCCTTTGTTTTTGATATTCTTTACAAAGATTTTGACGATACAAAACTCGATACTGCAATAATCAACCAAATTAAGGACAGAAGCAACATTTTTCTATACAAGAGCAACGCGTTCAACTTCAAGATAACTTATCCTCAAGATCTGTTCTTGGCAGAGCAACTAATAAGAATTGACTTTCTGAGAACATCCGAAATCCACCCCCATATCACCGCACAACTTGGAAAAGTTTTGCTGCTTGGCGGTAGCGGAGGCGTAGGACAAGCTATAGTTAAGCATCTGGATGAGCTAAAAGTTGAATATTACGCTCCGACACGCGCCGATCTTGATTTGTATCAGACGAAACCGGAAGACTTCGCAAGAGTATGTCCGTTTGAGCCCGATATAATTATAAATGTTGCGGCAACATACGCAAATGACGACGCTGGGCTAATAGAGACCTATGACAAAATATTCAATGTCAATTTGCGTACCAATCTAGTTTTAATAGAATATGCAAAATCCTTGAACAAGCGCGTTAACATTGTCGTAATGGGCTCTTCTTCTTGTACAAGAGGTAGAGAAAATCTTACAAACTATTCGGCGGCAAAGGCTGCTCTTAACAGCGTTGTCGAGAGTCAAGGACATGTTCTTTTTGAACGAGGCATATATCTCAATGCTATAATACCTGAAAAGATTAATACCCCTCTTATTGCAAAGCTGCATAAAAACAAAATCAACACTAGAGAGCTGCTTGACGCGGATGAGGTAGTTAATGCCGTATTAACATATGCGGTAACGAATCAATATGGCAAGTTGTTGCATATTAGGAAGGGTCTTTGATCCTTTTTTAATAAATTTGCGATTACATTGTGTGCTGTGATATAATATCAAAAATATTAATTATTGGAATAAGGAGAAACAAATGAAAGGCATCATATTAGCAGGCGGATCTGGTACGCGCCTATACCCTTTGACCTTTGTTACCTCAAAGCAGCTTTTGCCGGTGTACGACAAACCTATGATCTTTTATCCGTTGTCTACCTTAATGCTTGCTGGGATACGGGACATTCTAATTATTTCGACCCCGACGGACTTGCCGAATTTTCAGAAGTTGCTTGGAGACGGCAGCAATTATGGGTTGAATCTGCATTACAAAGTGCAGCCAAGCCCTGACGGTCTTGCTCAGGCATTTTTAATTGGAGAAGAATTTATTGGCGAAAGTCCTTGCGCAATGATTCTCGGAGATAATATTTTTTACGGCAACGGTTTGGGTCGCAAGCTGAAAAAGGCTGCCAAAGCTGCCGAAAACGGAACTTCGACCCTGTTTTGCTATTATGTCAAAAACCCGCAGGATTTTGGTGTAGTAGAGTTTAATAAAAAACTTGATATAAAATCCATCGAAGAAAAGCCAAAAGTACCAAAATCAAATTATATCGCTACCGGATTGTATTTCTATGACAAAAATGTGGTGAGCTATGCAAAAAATGTGAAGCCTTCATCACGTGGAGAGTTAGAAATAACCGAGCTGAATAACCTATATCTTAAGGATGACAAGATCAAAGCGGAGCTTTTGGGCAGAGGCTATGCCTGGCTGGACACCGGAACTATGGAAAGCTTGTTTGAGGCATCGAATTTTGTAAAGATTGTTGAAGATAGGCAGGGCATTCAAATTGCCGCACTTGAGGAAATAGCTTTCTACAACCACTGGATTTCAAAAAAGCAGCTGCTTGCTTCCGCTAATAAGCACGGCAACTCACTTTATGGCCAACATCTAAAAAAAGTCGTCAGCAATGATGTTAAGCATCGCTGAAGCCACGCGGAGGTAAAATGAAAATATTCGTAACTGGCGGAGCTGGTTTTATTGGAAGCAACTTTATCTATCATCTTCTAAAAAAATATCCCGATTATCAAGTAACATGTCTGGATAGTTTGACCTATGCCGGAAATCTTGAAACGCTTTCGGAAGCATCAAAACATAACAATTTTCAATTCGTCAAAATTGATAT